>JAFUUT010000311.1 GCA_017477685.1 bacterium
AAGCGGAAATATCACATTCATTCAAAGAAAAATCATGGACGATGAAATTGACACAATTGACAAGCGTCAATATATGAGATTCAATATTGCAACCAGCAACATCCCTGTTGCGATGGAATCAGGTAACGGAGCAAGTGCACTTGTTGACGTATCCAGAGGCGGTGTTGCATTCAAACACAATGGAGCTCTAAAAGTCGGTGATATTATTCCTGTACACCTTGCATACGGAGATTTGGACATCAATGCGGATGTAAAAATTGTATCAGCAACAACATCCAGAGCAGGTGGTCAATTTGTAAATCTCGATCAGGCAACAGCAAATCAAATCTTATTCTTAAACATATTATTAGAAGGAGCTAATAATATAGGATTTGATAAGTAAGTCATAACCGGAATATGAAAAAGTCCCTGCAAAATGCGGGGACTTTTTTTTATATTTACTAGCAAAAAAAAATATTCAGGAGTTTTAGATATAAAAAGAAACAAACATAGGCATGCTTTTTGATAACAAAAAGTTACAAATACTTATATTTTAATCTTTACTATATACAATTATATATATAATGCAAAATCAGAAAGGTTTTAAAAATGATTATAGGGAAAAAATCAATAGCATTAACATTATCCGCATTATTTATTACAATGCAAATGTTACCATTAAAAGCTATTGCAACGGAAATAACCGGTGTTACAGGTAACAACGGTGTATACAATATCAATCCGACAGACTGGATTACAGGTACAGACATCGGATACAGAAAATACACAAACTTTGACTTAAGTCAGGGAGACGTTGCGAATTTAATATTTCAATACGGGCCTCACGACATTGAAACATTTATCAACATGGTTGACAACAAAATAAATATAAACGGTATTGTAAACTCAATGCGCGATGGCAGTTTCTACAACGGTAAAGCAATTTTTGTATCACCAAACGGTATGATTATAGGTGCTTCCGGAGTATTAAACGTAGGTTCATTGGGAGTGTACACACCGACAACAAGTGTTTATAACAATTACAAAAACAATCCAAACGGAGATTTCAGCACTTTGACATCTTCGAATAATAACGGATACGTAACTGTAAACGGAAAAGTTATTGCAACAAATGACATTGATATTTATTCAGGGAATATAAATGTCAACAGCAACGCAGGTATGCTTGCGGGAACAGGCAACAATCAAATTATAGTTTCAAATGTCAAAGCCGAAGATATGTTTAACAACCTTGTTAATACAAGAAATATAAATAAAGCTGACAGCATTATTAACTCAAACGGCAATATCCGTTTGAGTTCAACCGTAGGAACAGCTATAGACGGCATTGTTAATAATTACGGCAGAGGAAACACAACTATAATCAACAGTGGTTCTAAAGGTATAAAAATTACAGGAAGAACTGAAAACCACAACGGTGATTATAATATTTTAAACAAAAACGGTGACATACAAATCTCAGGTACTGTCGCAAACCGCAGAGGAACAATGGATATCACAAATAACGGTAATTCCATTAATTTGACAAGTAAAGGTAAAATCGATAATAGTAATACATTAAAAATTACTAATAACGGTAAAGGCGGAATGCACTTAAACGGTACCGTTACAAATTCCGGGAATTCAAACATTCTAAACACCGCAGGTTCCTTAAACATCGGCGGCAGTTTTAATAATACAAATAATACTGTTATTACAAATAACGGTTCAGGTAACCTTACTATCACAGGAAAAATTGACAACGGAAAAGATTTAAATATCACAAATAACGGCAAAGAATTATTACTTGCAAAAGGTGCAACTATAAAAAACGGTAATGATATCAAAATCACAAACTCAGGCATAGGCGGGATGCAATTAAGCGGGTCTGTTAACAACGGCAGAAACGCTACTGTTATTAACAAAGCCGGAGGTTTGAACATTGGCGGTTCTTTTGCAAACAACAACGGAGATTCAACATTTGAAAATACCGGAAACGAAGCATTTAATGTTACCGGCACTGTAACAAATAAAGGCGGTACATTAAATATGTACAACAAAAATGACAGTCTTAACATTGCAAAAGGCGCAACCGTAAGCAACACAAATTATACGCACATTAAAAATGACGGATATAACGGACTAAATATCGGCGGAACAATAATTAATGGCGGTAATATTCTGGTTGAAAATACAGGAACGAAAGGCTTAAATATCACAGGTAAAATCAATGCTGACGGAAGCATAATGACAAGCAACATAGGTCAAAACGGAACATACCTTGCTTCAGAAGGCAGATTAACAAGCAAACAAAACATTGCAATAAACGATGACTCAAAAGGAGGAATTCGAGTTCAAGGACTTGTCAATGCAAAACGTAATGTTGATATAACCCAAAATGGCGGCGGCAATGTTGTTATTGGCGATAAAACTAATAATGACTATTATGTAAGAGCAGGCAAAGACATTAATATTAAAGTAAACGACGGAAGTCTTCTTAACTACGGAGTAGAAAAAGTATTACTCGCTGCTGATGGCGACCTGACAATGAAAGTTACTAACGGTACAATCGGTCTTCCTTCTCAGCAAAAAGTTTGTGAAGGTTTCGGATGTACAGGTGTCGGGCCGAAATCAGAAGGTTCAAGAGATTTTACAAAATCAATAAATGCTAATATTGGAGGAAAAGTCAATGCGACTACTGTGGCAGCAAATTTAGCATCTCAGAAACAAGACCTTGTAATTAACTATGCTGCAATAGATTCTGATATGAATATTGATACCATAAAGGCAGACGGTAGAGTTATCTTGACGGCTGATGACAGTGGCCATGCATTTAACGGGAAAGCAAACGGAAAGCGCTACGACATAATTAATGCAAGGCCAAATAATAATTCGGACACAAATATTGAAGGGCGCGGATTATCAATTATTGCAAACGGCAGCATCGGTTCTAAAGACAATAAAGTTACATTTATACAAAACGGTGCAAAACAAGGCTATAGCATGGATGCTCTTGCAAACGAAAATATATATCTGAAAGAAAACAGCTATAATGATTCAGATTATGGCGCAGATAAAGAAATCACTCAAAATGAAGTTTGTACAATGATTGCCAGAGAAGGGGACTTGGATGTTGAATTTGCAGGCAATACATTCATTCAAAACATAACAGCAGAAGGCGATATGAATATTGTGACCAGAGGCAAATCTTCAGAAATTAAAAACCTCGGCCATATTTCAGATGATTCTGTAACACCTAAAGATTATTTTGGCCCAAGAAACCAAGGTCAAAAAGACGGCGGTTATATGAAGCCTGATTACAGAGATGAAGCTTTACCAAACCACGTAAAAGTCGCAGCTCTGGATATTAACAAAAATATCAGACGTGACGGAGAGATGGTTGACGGTGAATATTGGGGATACGCTGATTCTATTGTAAGAATTAAAAATGCCGTTTTAGACAATGGTACATTGGATATTACAGCAGATAATATTCACGCAAACGGAATTGAAGCACATTTTAATAAAGATGGTTTTTCAAAAACCGAAAATAAAACCACTAACCCTGTAATTGGAGCAAGCGAAATCCCGACAGGACGCGCCGTAAGACCTGCTGACGTTTCAGGAATCGGACGCAGCATATACGAAAGAAACTACTATTATCCTGAAGGCGACGGCGACGGAATATTTGACGGTAAAAAATCAAATGTAGACCCTGATGATAAAAAAGTAGATGCTACTCCACTTGCAATCCCTGACGAAAAGAAACCTGGAGATAATCCTGACCCAGGTCCTGGTCCTGGACCAGACCCAGATCCAGATCCTGATCCAGATCCAACTCCAACTGTACCGGACGGTCAAAGCGGAGATATAACATACATCCAACGTAAAATCGTAGACAATGCAGTTGAAGCTATTGATAAACGTCAATACATGAGATTTAGAGTATCAGACAACTCAAATCCTGTACTTTTGGAAAAGCAAGATAATGGTGTTAGCGGATTACTTGATATCTCAAGAGGCGGTATTGCAGTTAAACACAACAATACACTCAAAGCAGGAGATGTTGTTCCGGTACATTTAGCGTACGGAGATTTAGACATCAACGCAGATGTAAAAATCGTATCCGCAACATCGTCCAGAGCAGGTGCAGAATTTGTTAATATAGATAAAGCATTAGCAAATCAGCTTCTGTATCTCAGCATATTGCTTGAATCTCAAAATAATATGCTTGCAG
>JAFUUT010000312.1 GCA_017477685.1 bacterium
AGTTCATAAAACAGCTTGTTATAAACGTATAAACGTGAAAGGTGTAATTTTTATGTGCGAAAATAACGAAACAAACCGGCTCAAAAATAGTATCATAAATGCAAGAATGATTTTATACGACTTGCAGGTGTTTATTAAGTACGGCGCCCTCGCAAGTGATTCTAATATTATTGATGATGATTTACAGCTAAACAAAAGCAATGACGACTATTACATATATTTCAGAACATTAAACAAGAAGCTAAATAAAGCAATTAAAGTTCTTCAAACAGATTAGAAGGTTTAACGTTTAAAGCACGTGCAATTTTGAACACATTTTCAACAGTTGTATTTCTTTCACCGCGCTCAATCATACCAATAAAATTAGGGGACATATCAAGAATTTCTGCAAGTTCAAGTTGTGTTAGATTATGGTCTAACCTCAAAGCCTTCAAGCGCTTGCCAAACTTTTGTAAATCCTTTTTACTCATTTCTATATTTTCGTGTTAATATACACATATATAAATAAACTGACCGTGCGTTTTATTCTCAAAAAGGTTAGTGTGTAAGGATAGTAATACTAAAACTATATGAGGTTTTATAGATGAAAAAAATCTTTATAAGTTTAATAATTGCCGGCATGATTAGTACAGGGTTTGCATTTGCAGATATTAAATATTGCGGAATAGGTGCATGACTTGTTAAAGACCCATATAATAAAAAGGTATTTGTTAAGGTTGTATTTCCTAATTCTATGGCTGCAAAAACAGGTCTGCCGGAAGGAGCTGAGATAATTTCTATAAATGACCAAAAGGTTAAGAAATTAAATATAGACCAAGTTACAAATTTAGTGCGCGGGGAAGAAGGTACAAAAGTTAAACTTCAAATCAAGTATTATAAAGAAGAAAGCACTATTGAAATTCCAAGAGCCCCATTTACATTTAAAGAGCCAGAGTATGACAGATTTGAAGCTCATTGGCGTCAAGTTGTTCCAACTGGTATAATTTTAGAGCCAATTCCACATAATATGCAAGTAAACATGAGTAAAAAATGGTTTAATGAAACTGTTCCTACTATAAATTATTGGATAGCTCGCAAAGAAAAATTTAAAAGCGGATATGACGCATGTAGGACATATCCTGAAAGCGAACAAAATGCTTGCTTGGCATTTAGAACAAGATTTATTTAATGAAGTTAAGGAAAAGGACAAGAGCAGTTTAAATATTATGATAAGTATTCTGATGGCGATGATTTTGACAATTATTACTATCAAAAGCATTTTCATAAAATCAACAACGCTATGGAAAACAGAACTCTTGTGAAAATCGTCTATCAAAGTCCAAAACGAGAAAAAATATCAATTGGACACTATATTCCCTTAAGGTTTGAATTCTCACCAAAAGATGACAAATTTAGATTTTTTGCCGCTCGAATTATAAAAGGTAAAATTATGGATTATGTTTGTCTAAATATGGGAAGAATACTTGATGTTAGAAGTTCTAACGAAACATTTAAAGGCAAACCTAATCTTGAACCTCATATCGAAAAGTTTGATTCAGCAGAACCTGTAATTGTTGAAATTTATAATGAACGTAATGCCATAGAAAGGTTTATGGTGGAATTTTCAACATATAGAAAGAATAGCGAGTTTGACGATAACACCCAAACCTGCACTACAAAAATTTATTATCGCAAAACAGATGAAATTGAAGTTTTAATTAAGTTGTTATCTTTCGGACCAACCCTAAAAGTTCTCGGACCGGAAAGATTTTTGAAACTATTTAAATACAGAATCAAAAAACAATGTGAGATGATGCAAGGATAAATTATTCATACTCAATCCCAAATAATTCTTTTTCAATTTGTTTAAAATGTTCAGGCGATAGCGTTTTTTGTTTTTGATTTTG
>JAFUUT010000313.1 GCA_017477685.1 bacterium
AACTTGAAAAAAGTTATTGATATACCGATAATTATAGTATTGCTGGTTTTTGGGCTTTCAATACTGTATTGTTTTGTCAAATATGTTTCAACGAACGGGAATTTAAAGAAAATATACAGACTTTTGTCCGGATACACCAGCAATGATTTGAATTTTAAATTGGATGAACTGGATTCAGGGATGCTTGGAAATCCTTATGTTGCACCGATATGGGCAGAATTTAAAAACACTTTAGTTTATTCTGAGTCTGTTGCATTCAAAGATGCTGAGGGGTATCAATATACGGATGTTTCTTCATCTATCCGAAATGTTCAGACAACATCCGATCCGTTGTATTTTTTTAATGAAGAAACATTGATTACAACAAGATTTAATTATAAATTGATTCAGACAATGCCGACAATTTTGACAGGGTGCGGTCCTTTATTTACATTCTTAAAAATAGCGGTAGCTTTTGGTATGATTGATTTTTCTACTCAGGAAAAAACGATTACTTCCGTATCTTCGTTTATGACAAGTATGCAATCTGCGGCTTTAGTATCTGTTGTTGCGGTTGCTTCTTCTTTAATATATTTGTCGCTTGAACGTATTATGTATAATAACATGTGTAAATCAATGCTGATGAAGATTCAGTTGAAAGTCAGCGAATTATTCTCATCTGTCTCTGCTGAGCAATTTTTGTATGAGTTGTTGAGAGAATCCAAAATATCAAATAATTCCTCTGAAAATGTTGTCGGTACTATACCGGTAAAAATGAAAGAAGCATTTAATGATTCTGTTTCGGTAAATTTGGTTCCGTATCTTGAAAATTTGATATATGGTGTCAATCAGCTAAATAAAGAAATAAAGGCTGTTTCTAAAAACCGTACAGGCAGTGAAGATGTAGATAGTTTGTTCTAGAAGGATATTATGGCTATAAAATTCAGAAAAAAAATGGATAACGATTTTGATTCAGGCAACATTTTCTGGGTTACTATGTCTGACCTTATGCTTGGTTTGGCTATCGTTTTTATTACATTATTCGTGTTAGCTATGACAGGTTTTACTCAGCAGACTATGCAGCAGCAAAAAGTAAAAATGGATGTAGCTAAAGAAATCAGTCAAGAATTAAAGAAACATAACATTGATGTTAAAATTGATAATATGACAGGAGACTTAATTATTCCTTCGACAGCATTATTCGAAGTAAACAGTTATATTTTGACTCCTTCAGGTAAGGCTCTTTTATCAAAGCTGGCTCCTATATATGTAAATACTCTGTTTAAGAAAAAAGAACTGATAAATGATGTAGAGAGTATATTGATTCAAGGTCATACCGATTCGCAGACTTTTGCGGGTGTCAATTCAGTTGATGAACAGTTTGTACGCAATATGGATTTGAGTTTAAAAAGAGCAAATTCCGTTGCTTCGTACATATTACAAACCGATTATGATAAAAGTAATAGCCAAGCTTTAAGGAAAATGATAGTTGTTGAAGGTAAAAGCTTTAACGAGCCGATTATTGTGGATGGACATGAAGATTATGCTAAAAGCCGTCGTGTTGAATTAAAGATAAAGGTTAAGGATTGGTCGGTAGCAAGTATGTTTGGTTTAACAAAATGATAGAAGTTGATAATATTATTGAAACTATAAATATGATACGTTTACACAATTTGGATATCCGAACCGTGACGCTAGCGTTAAGTTTGAGAGATTGTATAAGCGATGATGTCGATGTTGTGTGCGAGAATATTTATAATAAAATAAAGAAATACGCGAAAAATCTTGTTGCTTATGCAGATGAGCTTGCGGATGAATATTCTATACCTATTATAAATAAACGTATTGCTGTTACTCCGATATCGATTGTTGGTGAGTCGTGCAAAAATCCTGATTATTTAAAAATTGCAAAGACTCTGGATAAAGCGGCAAAAGAAGTCGGGGTAAATTTTATAGGCGGTTTTTCGGCTCAAGTAGAAAAAGGGATGACAAAAGGTGATGAACTTTTGATAGAGAGCATTCCTCAAGTATTGGCGAAAACAGAAAGAGTTTGTTCATCAATAAATGTTGCGTCTTCAAAAGCGGGAATAAATATGGATGCTGTGTTGAAGATGTCAAAAGTTATAAAAGAAAGTGCAAAACTTACTAAAGATAACGATAGTATCGGTGCGGCAAAGCTTGTTGTATTTTGTAATGCCCCGGGAGATAATCCGTTTATGGCAGGGGCATTTTGCGGTTATGGAGAAAGTGAGTGCGCCTTAAATGTGGGAGTCTCAGGGCCCGGTGTTGTCCGCGCGGCGA
>JAFUUT010000314.1 GCA_017477685.1 bacterium
AGCACGATAGGGAGGTCACTATTCAATGCTTGCAAGAGTTTCCAAAGTAATGTTGTGAGACTCCGGTCTCTGCCTTGCGACCAATGGTATAAGGTGGATGGAGGACGCATAAAAGGTACAACCGGAACTCACAAACGGGCTCGTAGCTCAGAAGTTAGAGCAGCAGACTCATAATCTGAAGGTCGGGATAGCATAATTCTCCGGGCCCACAAAATATAAAGCAACCCTGTTATTCAAAGTTGAAGTTGCTATGATGAGGCTATACCGGAAAGCCTGATGTGAACAAGTACTGGTAATTGTAACACATCGAATGGGAAACATTTTGTTGTTGTTGGTTTTCCCACCGGTTTTTGTTAATAACTGGTAGCCTTTGCCCGTCCGTGAGGATATGCAAAGGTTTTTTCTTTGTTTAACATCAATTAACTTAAATTCCTTGGTCATGTGAGGGATATTTTGTATCTTTGCAGAGTGTTCAGAATGGAGTGAGATAACAAAAACGCAAATAAAGCCGTTTTAAGAGCGTTTCTCCCACAAAGGTGATAAGTTGTTCATCCAAGTGAAGAAAATGCTCTCACGGCTCTAAAAAATGGCAAATTCGCCCATCTGACATTAAAGAAGTATCAAACCCAAACAGAAAGAAACCAGAAAGTATGAGTGAAACATTTGTAATTTATTCAGAGGAACTGAAGGGATTTATCCCACAAGAGGGTGATGTTCTAACAACGGACATTAACAAAGCCAAGACATTTATAAAGGCAGGGGATGCAATGCAAGCAGCCTACCTTGAAGGAAAGAAAAGAAAAACAACGTTCAAATTCTATGAGTTGTAAAAACCGGAGCCTCAACCTGCAATGTGACCAATAACAAATAAATCTGAATTAACATTTATCTGAACTTGCGAAACGTAGTGTAGGCAAGGTATTGACTTGATACTGACTGAAAGGAAGTACAAGCAAGTAGAGGTTAAAAGACTCGTATAAGAAAAACCGGTCCAAAGTGAATTACAAATCAATTCATTTTAATTTCACGTCATTTTCAATCCCTAACTCTGGAAATCTATAGGTCCTAGACATATGTTAATGAGTATACTACAGGAATAACATGAATTTTTATTTAATTATAAAAATTCTTTTTTCATTTCTTCCTAGAAGAAAGAAAATATATAAAAGAAAGAAGATGGGTTTCATTTAGAGTTTCAGCCTGCGATATTGGGGCAAAATGTTAAAATTATATAATCTTAACTATGTTTTAACGAAGATTAAGTCTCAATAATTTGGTAGTTTGAAAAATTATTCGTACCTTTGCAACTGAAATCAAACAACAACATCAGTATGGAAAAGGTAACAGCATACAAGGCATTTAATGGTCGTTTATTCGACACGGAGGCGAAATGTATCGCCTATGAGAAGAAAATGTCTCAATATCCCAAAACAAAAGAGACTATCACAAAGGCCGCTGACGTATACGATTGCAGAAATGGTTTGGTGGGTTCCTATATGCCAGTGGATATCTATAAACATATCATAGAGACACAAGAAAAGCCATCTTCAGAGAAAAAGAGAGAAATATTCTTTGTTGTCGGTAGCCGGTATAAAATTATAGATTCATGCAGAAACCATGAAGCAAGTCTTATGAATGGAGGCACATTTGTGACATACAATCCAAAATGGTATACTGCTTGCAGATACTTCGCTGAAAAAATCCTATCGGGTGAGGAACTGACAGATAAGTTCATGCAAGATGAAATAGATGAAATCAATCTCACTAACGGAGTAGACCGTCTGAATCTAAAAATAATTACTCCAAATAAAAAGTGGGAAATAGACAATCCAAGATGGCTTACCGGAGCAGTTGCACCATATACTTTCATTATTGAAAAAATAGATTAAGTGTAAAAAAGACACATCACTTCCTGCAAAGTCAATGGGAATAGGCATCCCGCTCCTGCGTTGCGCATTTTTGCCCATTTGTGCATAATCACCGGAAACCTCAGTAAATAAAGGTATTTCCGGTGATTTTATTTCAAAGGTACATTCAACCCCCTGCAAACCCTTATAAATAAAGGATTTTTTAACATTTCCCTTAACTTTTATTAACACAAATAATTTGCATATTTCAGAAAAAAGCTGTACCTTTGTACCATCAAAATAAAAAGATAAGATTTTGATAAAAGGCAAGAGTGAAATCTTGAAGTATAGTTTCCAACCTAATTAAATAAAAATTGTTAATCAATGTTAAAGAATAGTTAAACATTGTAATTTCCTTGTTTATATCAATTTATTTTTGTATCTTTGCACCATGAATATAAAATCAATTAAAATAAAAGGAGGACAAACATATGATGTTATTTCAATCAATTCAAACAAGGGCAATACAAAAGACCCATAAACAAATATCAGACCAAATGGAACGCATCTATACGCTCTATGGTCAAGGATATGGAACAAATAAAATGCTGCATAATGCAGAACAAAAGGTATACAGACTATTCACACAAATCCGGTACTAATACATGATATACACAACATCAAATGTTAATTAAATGTTAAAGTAC
>JAFUUT010000315.1 GCA_017477685.1 bacterium
AAGAAGGAACATCAATTACCTTTAATGATGAATTTACAGGAGATTTTGGTGTAATAAATATCAATAAAGAAAATGCATATATCACACTTGATAGCGATTTAAACGAAATAATTAAAGATATTGACCAAATCGGCGGAGATTATATCTTTAATTCAATTATTGATTGCAACAAAATATACCTGTATAATGGCGGAAAAATTATTCTTGGCGAGTCTGCGAATATGGAATTAGACGGATTTGTCAATGATAATAATGGCGGAACTCTTGATGCAGCGAATGGAGTTGCACAAGGTATTACTTTTAACGCTACAGAATTAAACAGTGATTTGAATTTCAATATGGATTTAGATCTTACAGATATGTCCGATATCCAATCTGACACAATTTCTGTTGATGGTGCGGAAAGTTACGGAAATATTGTTCTTTCGGATATAAATCTTGTCGGTAAGGCTATTGTAGATTTTACTGAAGATACAGAAATTACTCAACGGGTTTTGTATGGAAATGATGAATACACAACAATCTCACTTGGTGATGATGTATTAGATACATTTAATGCAACTTATACAACAGATATTCACGGATCAGAGGAATGGACAGGGCCAAATATTCAATGGAATGATGAGTTTGGCGGTTACACCATTACTAGAACCATCGAATCAGAAATAAGTGTTACAGGTTCAGACGGTAATAATGTATTACAAGATTCACTTTTATGGTCTATTGATGTAGAGGACAGCGATCCTGTTATAACAGATAAAGCAGACAACCTTGCTCTTGTAAATCAATATCAAACAACAGAAGACAGAAACTTCAATTTTGATTCCGGCAGTAATGTCTTTCAAGTAACACAAGATTCCGGTGTGACAGCAGGCGGAAAACTCATTATTAATGGAGTCAGTGATGAGCAAGGTACCTCAACAATTAACGGAACAGACGAACAAGGTGTTCAGCACAATCTGTTTGAATTGACTTCAGGAAATGAAACTATTGTTGAAATAAATAATACAAAAATCACAGGTGCAAATACTGTAGCAACTGTTTCCGGCGGTAATACTTTGACATTAAACAATGTTGAAATTTCAGGAAACACCAACGGCATTGTAAATGACAGCAATTTGAACTTAAACGGCGAAAACATAATTGCTGATAATATCACAAATGCAACAGGCGGCGGCATAATGAGTGTTCTTTCCGGCACAACAAACATTTTAGGCAGTGCGAATGTTGACCAAAATACACTACAAACAGAATCAGGAACCGAACTCAATATTGCAGGAACCGTCTCCGTTGCCGATAAATTCAATAACCAAGGTGACATTAATATCACCGATACAGGTGCATTAAATCTTAACGGTAACAATCTTGATATCACAGGAAACATTACTAATAATAATCAATTAAACATTAACGGTTCAGCCGCAAATTCCGGTTTAATCGAGAATAATGGTGAAATGACAACCAATAATAATTTTACAAATGGAAATTCGATTACCGGTACCGGTAGTTTTACGCACAAATCGGGTGATTTAGTTAATAATTCATTAATTGAGCAAAATAACTTTAATAATGAAGGTACGGTATTAAATAACAATACAATTAACGCTCAGACGGTAAATAACTCAGGCACAATTACAACAAATGCCGATAACTTAATTTCAAATTCTATAGCAAACTCCGGTACTTTGAATTTGACAGGCGGAACAACTCAAGGAGATATTTCCGGCAACGGCACTACAAATATAAACGGTAGTATATTTATCGATAATCAAATTACCGGTAACACATTGAATTTGAATTCAGGTATGTTAGCATTTACAGATAATGCGGACATATCTCAGGCGAACGTATTGAACGTGAACGGCGGCGGCATAAATGCAGGTGACGGAGAATTTACAAATACAAATTTGGGGGATGTAAATTTAAATAGCCAAGCCGCATTGGTATTAGATTTTGATTTAACCAACTTAACATCAGATACGTTTGATGCGAATATAACAAATAACGGTGGTATTTTTAACGTATCAGATATAAACTTTACAGGTTCACCGATACAAGATAATATCCATATCCACTTAGGCGATACGACGAACCTTGGCAGAGAAAACGTAACATCTGATTACTTTGAACTGCCAACAATAATGACACCAATCAGACGTCTTAGCGGTAGTCTTTCAAACGGCTGGCTGAATTTCGGCGGTACGGGTAACAGCTTTAAAGATTTCAACCCATCTGTCATGGCTAGCCCTGTTGCATCTTTGGTGGGAGGATTTTTAACACAATCACAAGTATTGCAAGACAGCTTCTACCATATGGATAGATATACAAAATATACTCAAAGCCAAAGAATGGCGGCAGAGAATGTTAATAAATATGCAGATGTTACAAACGCACCTGTATATACAAAAAGCAGCCTGCCTGAATTATCTTCTGCTATGTGGGTAAAACCTTATACAACATTTGAATCTGTAGATTTGAAAAACGGAACAGGTGTTTCGAATGTTTCATACGGAATGCTCTATGGCGGTGATACGGATTTGGTAGATATAGGCAGAGGTTACAAAGGAATCATATCTGCATTTATCGGTTACAACGGCAGCCACCAGTCATATAACGGTATAGACATGAATCAACAAGGCGGCACACTTGGAGTTACAGGTACATTGTATAAGGGGAACTTCTTCACCGGCTTGACAATTTCAGCAGGTGCAAGCGGCGGTGAAGCGTTTACTACATACGGAACAGACAGATTCTCAATGTTGACAGCAGGTATCGCAAACAAAACAGGATATAATATTGAAATTGCACAAGGCAAATTGATTATTCAACCATCATTGTTCTTAGGTTATACATTTGCAAATACATTTGATTATACAAATTCCGCAGGCGTAAAAATAAAAAGCGATCCTTTGAATGCAATCCAAGTTGCACCGGGAATTAAATTAATCGGTAATTTAGAAAACGGCTGGCAGCCATATTTGGGTGTCGATATGATGTGGAATATAATGGGTAAAACAGATTTCACGGCAAACCAGACACAGTTGCCAAATATGTCAGTAAAACCTTATGTACAATATGGAGCAGGTGTACAAAAATCTTGGGGGCAAAGATTTACGGCATTCTTCCAAACAATGCTGAGAAACGGAGGAAGAACAGGTGTTGTACTTCAAGCCGGCTTCAGGTGGACATTTGGTAAAAATACTCCAAAATCAGACACTGCTAAAACAAAAAAAGTTATTAAACAAATAAACTAACATATAAAAAAGAGCTTTGCAAAA
>JAFUUT010000316.1 GCA_017477685.1 bacterium
AAAATATTTGGTATAAAGAAAAAAAGAGGCAGTGAAAAAACGGTGCGAATATTGCACCGTTTTTTTATCAATCGGAAAACACAAAACACAGGGCAAAACACAGGGGACGGTTCCCTGTGTTAGCTGATTTTTCGGATTATTCCCACTGTTACACCTGTCAATCTGCTTATCTGTCTGATTGACAGATTTTCTTTTCTAAAGGTTCCGATATATTTATTTTGTGTATCGCCTGTTAGCTTTTGAAATTGTTCAATATTGTCACAACCGGATATTTTCTTAATGATTTTTTTGCTTCTTCATCTGTTAATCTCGGTTTTACTTCTTTTATCTCTAAACAGCTTGCAGTCTCTGCTTCTTTATGAAATTTATCAAATTCTTCTTTTGACATCATTTTATCTACAAATTCGGCATCAATTATTTTGCTCTCTTTGATATATTCGTTATATGAACTAAATCTATACTTACCGCAACTTTTGACTATGCCTGCTTTAACAGGGTTTTGATGAATATATCTTAAAACAGTCAAAAAATATTCATCAGTTTCAACCGGTTCGCTTCTATACCTGTCTTGAAACAAATGCCCTACCCTTTTATATTTTGTATTGTACCAATAAACAAATCTGTTGCCTATTCTTTTAAATACAAGCTCAATGGGCTCTTTTCCTTCTTTAATCAGCAAATGTACATGATTTCCCATAAGGCAATAAGCAAACAACTTAAATTCGCTTATTGCCTTACATTCTTTGACTATTTGCAGAAACTTCAAATTGTCCTCTTCATCTTGAAATATCTGCTGCTGATTGATTCCTCTGAGCATGACATGATATATTCCGCTCTCGCTTTTTCGTCTCTGTTGTCTTGGCATCTCTCTTCACCTCGACGTTAATATATCATTTTTTGCTCTTTTTGTCAACACAAGGAACACCGCATGATTCTATTTTAATCACACACAATGAATGAAAACCTGATATAATAGATTTGCAGGAGAGGTCGGGGGACGGTTTGTCGATTCAATCACGCCTTTAGAACATGACCAAAACTATCTTTGAGTACACAGAACTGCTGCCAGACAGCGTACGCTAAACTTCTTTTTTCGGATAGTTTCCCCTGCAAATCTATTTTTTAGGAGTGTGATTATGCAACCGATTTTAGAACCGATTTTAGAGTGCTGCTGTGGTGTGGATGTTCATAAAAATATGATTGAAGCTTGCATCATTAAAGGCATTTATGAACCCATTTTCATTAGAAAACGATTTTCAACTTTTCAAAATGAATTAATTGATTTTGCTCATTGGCTTTATGAACATGATTGTTATCATATTGCGATGGAAAGTACCGGTGTGTATTGGCGCCCCATTTATGAGGCAATTGAGGAGTATTCCCCATACTATGAAAATATCATCGTTACCAATGCACATCATATGCGTAATCTTCCGGGAAGAAAAAGTGATGTAAAAGATGCCGAATGGTTGGCTACATTAATGCAACGCGGGCTACTAAAAGGTTCCTTTATTCCCGAGAGAACTATTAGAGATTTAAGAGAATTTTCAAGAATTTACAAAAATGCTGTTAATGAAAAAAGCCGCTGTTTGAATCGTCTTGAAAAGTTCCTTCAAACACACGGCTTTAAACTATCCAGCGTTTTGAGTGATATTAATTCTGTCAGTGGTATCAAAATTTTAACAACACTTAGCCAAAAAGGCTCCCTTACCATTGAAGATATTCAAAACGCGGTTGGCAACCGTACAAAAAAATCTTCTGAGGAAATACAACTTGCTGTTTGCGGAAAATTAAATGCAAACGGTTGTTTCCTTTTGGCAGATTTTTTAGATCAGCTCAAATGGATTGAGGAACATATTAAGAAAATCCTCAACAAAATGATTGAAATCGCTGAGCCTTACCGAGATATTTTAGAAAGACTTGATTCAATCGTTGGTATTGACATTACAGCTGCCTTATTAATTTTAGCAGAAATTGGCGGCAATGTACAACAAAATTTTCAAACAGCGGGACATCTTTGTGCTTGGGCAGGATTAAAACCAAGAAATGATGAAAGTGCGGACAAGTTCAAATCTAAAAAAGTATTACCCGGTAATCCATATATTAAATCAATACTTTGTCAATGCGCTTGGGTAACTGCAAAAAACAGAAAAAATCCATTCGGTCACTGGTTTTGGTCTCATCAAGGGAAACTCGGTAAAAAGAAAGCCATTATTGCTGTTTCAAGAAAAATTTTAGCATTAGCCTACTACTTAATTGTTACAAATCAACTATATGATAATGAAGTCGCCATGCGACCTTATCTAAACTAATCTAAATTTTCCAATATTCTTAATTCAGCTCATTTTATGGGCTTTGTTTTGATACGATTTTTTATGTTTAAACACATAAGGTTTTCACGCTAACCGTCCCC
>JAFUUT010000317.1 GCA_017477685.1 bacterium
GCACAAAAAAGAGCATGCGAACTTTTTGGAATGGATCATGCAAATGTTCAGCCGCATTCCGGCGCTCAAGCCAATATGGCAGTTTTTATGGCTACGATGAAACCGGGAGATAGAGTTCTTTCTATGGACTTATCTAACGGAGGGCACCTTTCACACGGTTCACCCGTTAACTTTTCAGGGTTATATTTTGATGTAAAAAGCTATGGTATAAACGAATACGGAGAAATCGATTACGAAGATGTTCGCAAAATGGCAATTGAGCACAAACCGCGTTTAATCATTTGCGGAGCAAGCAATTATTCAAAAATTATTGATTTTAAAAAATTCAGGCAAATCGCAGACGAAGTCGGAGCGCTTTTGCTTGCCGATATCGCACATATTGCAGGTTTAGTTGCTGCAGGATTACATCCTTCTCCTGCTCCGTATTGCGATTTTGTAACCACCACAACTCACAAATCTCTAAGAGGACCAAGAGGCGGAATAATTATGTGCAAAGAAGAATGGGCGCAAGCAATTGATAAAGCAGTATTTCCGGGAATGCAAGGCGGGCCTTTGGAACATATAATTGCAGGTAAAGCGGTTGCCCTTTTGGAAGCATCCAAACCGGAATTCAAAGAATATGCCGCACAAATAATTAAAAACGCACAAGCTTTGGCTCAAGGTTTGATGGATGAAGGATTGGATATCGTCGGCGGAATGACAGAAAATCACCTGATGACTCTTGATTTGAGAAAAACCGGTAAAACAGGAAAAGATATGGCAAATGTTCTTGAAAGAGTCGGTATAACCGCAAATAAAAATACCGTTCCAAATGACCCGCAAAGTCCTTTTGTAACCTCAGGCATAAGACTTGGAACTCCGGCAGTTACTACAAGGGGATTCAAAGAAGAAGATATGACGGAAGTCGCAAAAATTATTGCATCTGCAATATATTCGTCAGATAATGAAACTGCATTAAACAACTTGCGAGAAAGAAGCATGAAACTTTGTGCAAAACATCCGTTGTATAATTAAATCAACAAAAGGAGTAAAACCATTATCATTAAATTAACACATGCACACATAATCGGAGCAGTAATAGCCTATATTATAGGGGTATTTCTTGTTCCTATGGTTATAAGTTTTTCAAAAAAAGAAGGGCTTGTGGATGAACCTAACGCAAGAAAAATTCATACCAAACCAATTTCGAGAATTGGCGGGGTCGCGATATGGGGAAGTACAATGCTTACTTTTTTGTGTCTTGTTTTAATGAGTTACTACCCATACGGCAAACTGTTATCAGGAATACTTTTGGGCGGTTCATTGATGTTTTTACTCGGTTTGGTTGATGATATATACGGACTTGGTGCAAAATTTAAACTTTTAATGCAGTTATCTATCGCAACCGTAGTATATTTACTCGGTGTTCAAATAGATAACGTACCGTTCTTTGGGGGATTTGAACTTGGTTGGATGTCATACCCCATAACACTCTTGTGGATTGTCGGAATTTCAAATGCGTTCAACTTTATCGACGGAGTGGACGGGCTAGCAGGTTCTGTTGTTACGGTAAACTCAATCACACTTGCAATTTTAGCTGTAACATTAACACCACCAAATCCTATCAGTGCACTAATTGGATTTATACTTGCAGGATCAATGCTTGCATTTTTAACCTTTAATTTTAACCCCGCAAAAATATTTATGGGGGATAGCGGTGCATTATTCTCAGGATTTTTGCTTGCCGCAATTTCAATAACCGGAGTTATGAAGGTCGCAACATTGGCAATTTTGCTGCCGTTTGTAGTTCTTGCTGTTCCGATTATAGATATAACTTATTCAAGTTTAAGACGTATTTTTAAAGGACAATCGCCATTTGTGGCAGATGCGGAACATATTCATCACAAACTTTTACATGCAGGATTTTCTCAGAAAAAAACTGTTGTAATATTAACATCTGTTGCAATTATTGCGGGCGGACTTGCATGTTTATTTGCCAGTCATAATGCCATAAAATATGATTTCTTCTTAACTTTAGCCCTTGTCGGAATTATGCTTTTATTGAATTTAGCAAGAGTGTTGACAAAGAAAAAAGATTGATGTATAATGACAAAAAATTAAGAGCATGATTACTCAGTTTCAGAAGGGTGTTTGAGTTCTAATGGAATATTTAAGTGCATGTTCTTACAAATAACCAATTCAGTAAGGATGTTTAATACTTTTAGGGTATATAAAAACACTAGTAGAGGTTAATTATGAAAGTAGAATCAGTTGAAAACAGAAGACATTCATGTTTGATGCCAATGGCGCAAGGGGCGTTGGTGGGTTCTGCTATGGGATTTGTGACAAAATACGCATACCCTCTAAATGCTGATGAAAAAAATTCTGCGCAATACAAAAGGGCAATGAGTACCATACAGGATCAAAAATCTGTATACGGTTTAGAAACAGAGGAGTTTCTAAAAGCTATAAAAGACAAACAGATTAAAACTCCTGCAGAAGACGTATTCATAAGAATGTTTGACGGAGTAAAAGAAGGCGACAAGTTGTCTTATGCAAAGAAAAGAGATGCTTTGAAAGCTGTACA
>JAFUUT010000318.1 GCA_017477685.1 bacterium
AAAAATAAAGCGCTTGAAGCTATTGCAAAAGCTTTTGAAGAAAATAAATCCGCAATCTTTGAAGCGAATAATACAGATTTACAACAGGCAAAAAATCTTGTTGAAGAAGGTAAACTTGCAAAATCCACATTTAACAGACTGAAACTTGATGAAAATAAAATGCGCGACATGATTCAAGGGGTTCGCGACATTGCAAAGCTTGAAGATCCTGTCGGAAAAGTTTTATTAAAAAGAGAACTTGATAAAGATTTGGTATTAACCAAAGTTTCATGCCCGATTGGGGTTTTGGGGATAATTTTTGAAGCAAGACCGGATGTAATATCACAGATTTCTTCGCTTGCTATCAAATCTTCGAATGCAGTAATCTTAAAAGGCGGAAAAGAATCTGTTAATACAAATAAAAAAATAATGGAAATTATGAATAACGCACTCCAAACAGTTTCTGAATTTCCTAAAAATGTTATCCAACAAGTATTTACGCATGATGACATTTCCCAAATGCTTAAATGTGATGAATATATAAACCTTATTATTCCTCGCGGCGGCAACAAACTTGTCAAATACATAAAAGAAAATACAAATATACCTGTCTTAGGCCATGCGAGCGGGATTTGTCATATTTTCACAGACAAAAGCGCCGATTTAGATGAAGCCCTAAAAATAATTATCGATGCAAAAACTCAATACCCGAGTGCTTGTAATGCGGTTGAAACACTTTTAATTCATAAAGATTTTGAAAAAAAAGATGAACTTCTGGCTGCACTGCAGCTTAATGAGATAGAACTTGTTTTAAATCCTGAAAGCTGGGATACTGAATACGGGGACAAAATTTTATCCGTAAAAATAGTAAATTCTATTGATGAAGCAATAGAACACATAAACAAATACGGCTCCGGACATACAGATTGTATAATTACACAAAATGCACAGAATGCAGAAAAATTTATGAATAATGTTGATTCTGCCGGAGTTTATTGGAACGCCTCCACAAGATTTGCAGACGGATTTAGGTATGGATTTGGAGCAGAAGTAGGTATATCGACCAACAAAACTCACGCAAGAGGCCCTGTCGGTTTGGAAGGTTTGACAATATACAAATACAAACTGATAGGAAACGGACACATTGTAGATGACTATGTTAAAGGATTAAAACAATTTCACCACAAGGATATTTAAAGAATGGAGCAAACAATGGATATAAAAACAGTTATTCTGGCGGCAGGTAAAGGCACAAGGATGAAATCCGAAACCACACCAAAGGTTTTGCACGAAATAATGGGCAAAACATTGCTTGGCTATGTATTAGATAATGTCAAAAATATATCCGATGAAAATTATGTTATTGTAGGCCATCACGCTCAAGAAGTCACTGATTTTGTTGAAAAAAATTATAAAAATACCAAAACAATATTGCAATCCCCACAGCTTGGAACAGGCCATGCTGTTTCTATGGTTTGCCCGCAACTTGAAAACTATAATGGACTTGTTTTGATTTTATGCGGAGATACACCGCTTATTAAAGAAGACACTTTGAAAAAATTTGTAGAATTTCACAAAGAACAGAATTCGGATATTACTGTAATGAGTACAATTTTTGAAAATCCTGCAAATTACGGCAGAATTATTCGTGCTAAAGACAATTCTGTTGAATGCATTGTCGAGGAAAAAGATGCAACGCAAGAACAAAAAGCGGTTAAAGAAGTTAATGCCGGAATATATTGCCTTGACTGGGGGAAAATTAAAAGTGCCTTCAGCCAGTTAAAAAACAATAATGCACAAGGTGAATACTATTTAACAGATATTATTTCTTGGGGAAAAATAAACAAATTGAATGTTAACGCATATATTTTGGAAAACAGTGATGAGATTTACGGAATAAATTCTCGTTCAAACCTTGCAACTGCCGCAAAAATAATGAATAAACGCAATTTGAATAAATATATGGAGGAGGGAGTTACGATAGTTGACCCTGATTCAACATGGATTAGCGAAGACACCCAAATCGGACAAGATACTATAATTTATCCGGCAACATATATTGAAGGTAAAAATATTATCGGCAAAAATTGCAAAATCGGGCCTTGCGCTCACTTAAGAGGGGATGTGGAAGTTTGCGACAATATTAAAATCGGGAATTTTGTTGAAGTTAAAAAGGCAAAAATAAACTCTAATACAAATGTTGGACATCTGTCATACATCGGAGACAGTGAACTTGGTTCAAATGTTAATATTGGAGCGGGCACAATTACTGCAAACTATGATCCGCTATCAAAAACAAAATCAAAAACAATACTCAAAGATAATGTAAAAATAGGTTCTAACTCAGTACTTGTTGCACCTGTAACAGTTGAAGAGGGTGCGAATGTCGGCGCAGGGTCTATCATAACGAAAAATATTCCGCAATGGGCTTTAGCTATAACACGCTCGCCACTAAAAATTCTAAATAATTGGGTCAAATCAAAACTTAAGTAAAATGCGGGAATAATTCGAACACATAGTAACAAATTATTCATACATGATGTCACTTTCTTTGTTCGGGCAAAGAAAGTGACCCAAAAGAAACCCTCCGACCTGCACTCCGCTTGCTAATAAATTGTAATGCTCGAGTACAAGGCGGATAACTCGCCCCCAAAAATAATGCTCAAACAAATCCGCCTTTGAAATTCTCTCGCATAACATTTATTGCTCGCTTCGTAAAGGTCGGAGGGGGTAAATATAATTCATCCTCGCCCACAGCATTTTTGAGTGGGATGCTAGTTCGAAGCGACAAAGAATGAGTCGTCTAAGACTGTATGCCGTGCAGACGGCTGAGGGTAGAATTTCAAAACGAAGAATGAGTTTTAG
>JAFUUT010000319.1 GCA_017477685.1 bacterium
CAGAAAGCTGTTCTGAGGATACAACATCATAACCAGTCTGAGAATGCAGGGCTTTTTTAATTGGTCAAGAGAAATAAGTCCCATCTCATACAGAGTTGAACCAATCGGGGAATTTTTTCTCTTTGACTCGGCTAACGCATTTTTTAACTGAACATCTGATAATACACCTTCTGATACAAGCATTTCACCGAGTTTTGATTGATGTTCGGAACCTTGAGGCATTGAAGATTCAGAAGGGCGAGGCAAATTCGAATCAGGAATGAAACCGCTTAATAATTCACGCAAATCGTCATCCCCGACAAGCATAAATTTTATAGAATAATCAAATTTTGTTTTCAAAACATTACTGATTTGTTCTTTATCAGAGCTTTTTGCTACAGCCACAAAAAGAAAGTTGTCTTTAACACTAATGGGGATAAACTTATGTTGCCCCATTAGTGTCGCATCGACTTTAGTTAAAAGTTGTTTGTCTATACTGTTTTTTAATCGTAATATTAGTGCGTTCATTTACTTTTTGTGTGTGTATTTCAATTAGTGTTTTTTCTTATAACATATCGCTTGCTACAGCATCCTCGTTATCAACAATGATTTGAGGTGTGAGCATGATAACCATTTCTTCTTTTTCTTTTTGTGTTGAAGTACTTCTAAAGAAGAAACCAATCAACGGCAAATCACCCAAGAACGGTATTTTGGTAACAGATTTAGACTCCGCTTCCTGTATCATACCGCCGATAACAAGAGTTTCACCGTCTTTTACCCTTATACCTCTGAGATCAAGTTTTCTTCTGCTTAGCAAAGTAGCCAAAAGGTCTTTTGTGGTATCTGTAGAATCTGCATATAGTCTTTCTTTGATAGTATTATATTCAGGAGTGATATCCAGAGTTATATACCCGTCAGGACTGATAAATGGAGTAATGCTTATTATAATACCGTTATCATTAGCAGTTTCTACCGTCCTTGTCATCATAGGAAGCCAACTGCTCTTGTCACTCATTTCAGTTTTAATAGATTTTACATAATCAGAAGACAAATCAATTTTAGATGTCTGACCGTTTGTCAGGATAACTTTTGGATTAGCCAAAACTCTGCCCTTACCATTACTTATCAAATAGTTCATAGTATATGCTAACGTCGGACTCCCAACATTTTTACCAGCTATACCCGTTATCTTATAATCCCCAGGGGCTCCATCTTTTCCTTCTTGCCAATCACCCATGTAAGTTATACCTTTACCAGCAAAGAAAATAGGGAAGTGGCTTGAATTTCCAAAACCTTGAGCATTTGCATTAAAAGTAAAATTCTTACTTAAATACTGCCAAGTATTAGTAAATTCTTTAGTACCAGCTTCGTTCAAAGACACAATCTGAACTTCAAGCAAAGCTTGAGGAGATTTTTTATCGTTAGCCGCAACATAATCTTTAATCAATTCGATTTGAC
Source organism: bacterium (assembly GCA_017477685.1). GTDB lineage: Bacteria > Cyanobacteriota > Vampirovibrionia > Gastranaerophilales > Gastranaerophilaceae > Zag111. The sequence continues at coordinate 1,438 of JAFUUT010000319.1, forward strand.
CTTCAGAGCCGCCAATGATTTGAACGGTACCCAGAGTCGGGAAGTAAGTAACAGTCAAACTTCTGATATTAAAAGAAGTCAATTTTTCTTCATTATTATTACTGCTGCTGCTTTCACCATCACCACTGCTGCTGTTTGATTCAGATACCGTATTTTCAACATTTTGTTCAAGAGCACATGCAGTAACCCCGCCGCCAACAGTAAAACCACTGCCTGAACCTGAGCCAGAGCCGCTGGCAGATGAATCATCATCTGATGCAAAACCGGTAGGAACCCCTTCAATAGGAGCAGCACCACCTGAAGATGAGTCACTGTCTTTATCTTGATATGTAGTAGAAGGAACCAAAGCATTACATATCATAGCTGCCATTTCGGCAGGAGTTGTGTGGTTAACTTTGATTGTTGTTATTTGAGGTTTTTTATCAAACTGAGCAACAACCTGTCTTGCAACCTCAGCATCCATTGCCGTACCCATAATCATAATATCATTAGTCTTGGCGTTTACAACAGCAACAGGCTTTGTAGATACTCCAGGGTGAATACCGTTTGGAGTATATATATTATCATTCAAAAATGCAGCAACAGCAACGGCTGAAACATATTTTACAGGAATTGTAGAAATTTGTCTTTGGCCTGCAGTTGTAACAACTTCACCTCTTTTGTAAACCAACAATGTATTAGATTGGATATCATAAGACAAATCACTTGTCATCATAACCAAATCTAAAGCCTTTTCAAGGGTAATATTAACCAAATCCATGGTTACATGACCCTCAACAGACGGATAGAATATAATATTCATACCTGCCTGATCCGCAAACATTCTCAAAACCTGAGTAACATCCGCATCTCTAAGACTAAGGTTAACAATCGAATCCGCATTTGATAACCTTACATTTGAACTGTAATCGAGTGAACCCTCACTCGGAGCTGTAACTGCATATTCTTCATCATCCCTTACAAGAGGACTGTAATCGCTGATTGCGAATGCAGTTGAAGAATTTGTAACAGCAAAAGCCATAAGCATAGCACTTGCTATAATTTTTTCTTTAATCGTACTTCTCATATCTGCTCCCATTATATTTTAATTATCCTTGTCTACCACCAAATCTGTTTTTCAGATTATATAAATCGTTTCTGTTACCGTTGAGTTCATCTTTCGAGAACAATTCGCCAATTGCTGCTGAATATATGTTTGAACCCAAACTTACGGTAATCCAATTTTGATTTATCTTTAATACTTTATATTCATTGTCAAGTATCTTATCTCCCTGCCTTACAAGATAATCTTTATCATCAAGACTGATAATAGCAGAAGGACTTGTAGGACTGTACATAATACCGACCACTTTTGTTCTCGTAATCTTTGCGGCTGCCGTATCAGCAGGACCCAATATAGTTGGCGGTACCGGTAAATTAAACTTGTACGGGCTTATATCATCAGCCTCGCGAATTACAGTATTCTGCAATTTTGTTAAACGAAGAACCTCAGCATTGTGAGCATTCGCTTCCGCAAGAGCATCGCGCTTAGCTTTTTCATAAGCCGCCAATTCACCCATTGGCATAAACGGATCAGCACGACCGACATTCATGACATCATAAGATACCATCTTACCGCCACTGCCAAGCCCGTCATCTTCCACATCAATCTCGGCACTTTTACCTTCTTCATCCGGAACATGAACATTTCCTGCCTGTTCCTGCTCCTGATCCATGTCAACACTTTCTGTTGCTTCAGGTACCGGTTCAGATTCTTCTTCCTGCTTTGTCCCGCAGCCGCTTAATAATGAACAGCCGCAGAATAACAGCATTACAACTAAAATCTTTTTCATTACACCTAACTCTCTCATATACTTATTTTTTAATTTCCTACCCAATTTGTCTGTAATCTACTTTTGAATGCTTGTAAAATACAATACGGCATTCTCCTATTATCTTAACATATTGAACATGATTGGGCAAAAAATGTGAAAAAATCGTTCATTTTATGGCAAATTCCCCAAAAGTAAATAATAACAAGGATTTCTCGGCTTAATATTTCGTCATAAAACATTTTTACGAAAAAAATTTCAATCTTTAGATTGAAATAAAATAAACAAAATATTATTTTTTTATACTTAACCTTTCCAAAGCACGAACAAATCTTACAATTTTTGGCTCGGTATCAGCCGTTATGGAATCCACAAGAATAGTCTTGCAGCCCAACAATTTCCCGCACAAAATATCGGTTAAAGGTCTGTCGCCCACTAATACGCAATCTTTTGGATCAATATTATAGTCTTTTAAAAATTTACTTATAAATCTGGTACTGGGCTTGCAAGCTTCAAATAAAATAGGGAAATGCGTTATTGCTTTTACTTTTTTTATATACTCCGGATTTTTGTTATTTGAAACAATTGCAATAAAAAATTTTTCCTCAACACTGCGAATAAAACTATAAGTTTCATCAGAATATGTACCTGATTTTGACGCCATTAGAGTACTGTCTAAATCAAACAAAATCGCCTTTATTCCAATTCTTTTTAATTCATCCAAATCAATCTCATATACACTTTTCAAATTATAATCAGGTCTAAGAAACATATTCTTTTATCCCCACTGTTCTTGCCATTGCATATTTGAAATCTTCAGGTTCTTTTTCAAATTTCAAATAAACTTCAGCATTTGTATTACCAACCTCTAATTCAATACCGTTCTCATCATATATCCCCAAAATTTTTGTAACAAATTGCTCTTTTGGAGAAATAATTTCTATTTCATCATTTGGCAGAATTTTATTTTTGATTTTTACCAAATACAAATCCCAGCCATTGATTTTTTCTTTGCCATGAAATTCAAACAAAAAGTCAGCTCCTGCCAAACCCTTTGACAAATTATAGCTATAACCGCCGGAACCGTCACCCAGCGCAAATCCTGTAGTATATCCGCGGTTACCAACCTTTTTAAGTTCTTCAAAATACTTTTCCATATCCGCATTTGGATTTTCATAAAGTTCATCAATCGCAGCACGATATGTTTTTGCGACCGCAGAAACATAATATAAACTTTTTGTTCTACCTTCAACCTTAAAAGAATCAACACCGGCATCTATCATCTCTTTTAAATGGTGAACAAGGCACAAATCATTCGGACTCAAGATATGAGAACCATGCGCATCTTCATTAATTTCATAATACTCTCCGGGTCTTGTTTCCTCTACAAGTTTGTAACTCCACCTGCACGGCTGGCAGCAATTACCCTGATTAGAAATTCTTTCACCCTTTGTGAAATAATCACTCAATAAGCATCTGCCTGAAAAAGAAACACATTGCGCGCCGTGAATAAAGCACTCTATTTCCATATCAGGAACTTTATTCTTAATTTCGGCAATTTCAGGAATGGATAATTCTCTTGCCAAAACCACACGGCTTGCACCCATATCCTGCCAAAATTTGACACATTCATAATTCAAAATATTAGTTTGGGTACTTATATGAATATCAACCTCAGGCATATATTTTTTTACAAGCCCCAAAATCCCAAAATCACTAACAAGTATTCCGTCCGGATTTGAATCTTTGATAATATCCATGCATTCTTCCAAATGTTTTATATCCTTATTGAACGCAAAAATATTTAATGTTAAGTATGCCTTAGCTCCAAGACTGTGCGCTTTTTCTATAGCCTGCTTCAAATTATCAAAAGTGATAAGTTCGCCTTTTCGCATCGCTCTAAGACTAAAATCTACCACCCCGAGATATACCGCATCTGCACCATATCTGACCGCATATTCTAACTTCTCAATATTGCCCGCAGGCATCAACAACTCTACCTTTTTCATAATAATAAAATAATAATAAAAAATTAGATAATAATCAACCAAATAGGTGATGTAGTTTCGCTCTAAAAGTAGAAAATAGAAATATAAAGATTTATTGGAGAGAGAAATGAGAACTATTACAAACGCAACATCCACTATCAGAGAAATTTGGTCTTATCAGCATCCTGTTATGCACAAATGGTTTTTATTCAGCGCAGCATCATTATGCTGTATGTTTACTCTATTATTTTTAGCGTTTTAAAAAAAATTATTCGCAACCCCCTGTTATATAAACAAGAATACGTCCGCGTATTCTTGTTTTTGGTATAAAAAAATAATACCCTTATCAGGTATTATCTTTTGTAATCAAAATCTTGAGAAATATTTATTCTATATCAAGATTATCATTGGCTTGAAGCTGTTTTTTCATGATGTTGTTTATTACAGCATCTACTAACAACTCATAAGATTTCTTGTTTTCAATACCAGGAAATTCTTGTTTGAGTTGGCTTCTGACCATTGCTTCCAGCTCATTTGCGTCAGAAAACATTCCTAAATCATCCACACCGCTGATAGATTCTAAATAATCCGTAGTGCTTTTATCTAGTTGATTTTTATTCGAAAACGAAAGCCATCTGAATTTCGGATTACTTTCTTTTATCTTTTGTACAAATTTTGATTTACGTATTCGATCAAACATGAGATTTACCTCTATTACATCTACCTTTGTATTATTTTAAAATACCCTGAAAAAAATAATTGACAATTTTACGAACTTTATTTACAAAATTTTACATTATTTTTTTAATAATGTCTATAATTTACTAAAATCCGTTAAAAATTCATACTTATTTTTTAACAAACTCAATAATGAAATCCTGTTATTCTTCACATTTTCGTCCTTGTCCATAACAAGAACATCATCAAAGAATTTTGTAACAATAGGATTAATATTTTCCAATTGTACTAAATACGCTTTATAATCAACTGTTTGCTGAATACCTTGAACTGCGTCATACAAAGCTTTTTCGCAAGGTTCAACAAAGTATTTTTCATCAACACTTGAGCCTTTTACATCTTTTAATATACGTACAACCCTATTTGCATTTTCAAGTAATAATTCGGATTTAATTTCTTTTACCGTCTCGACTCTCAAAACATAATCCGCTAAATCTGCTAAAGGATTTTTGATTGCACATGCTTCTAAGACATTCTTATCATATTTTTCAGAAAGCATAATTATCATTCTTTGAACAAAGAATTCTTTAACTTCCTCAGCGCAATCTCTCTGTACAGGTAATGCTTTGAGAGCAATATTGATATATTTGTCTATATTTATTTTTAAATTCGCATCCAGAATAGTCTTCATAACGCCTAACGCCGCACGACGGACACCAAGAGGGTCTGACGAGCCGGTAGGTTTTTTGCCGGCAGCAAAAACAGCGCAAACAGTATCAATTTTGTCGGCAATACCCACAACTTGACCTTCAATACCTTTTGCGGTTTCACTTTCAGCATTTAGAGGGAAATAATGTTCTTTTATACCATCCGCAACAGCATCATTTTCTCCTGAAACCCTTGCGTAATCAGCACCAATAAATCCCTGCAATTCCGTAAACTCAAAAACTAAGTTTGTAGTCAAATCAGCTTTGCATAACAATGCTGTACGCTCAATATTTTTAGAATCTACACCCAAGTCCGACGCAATGCTTTTTGATAATGCTATGAGTCTTTGAGTTTTGTCATACATTGAACCCATACCTTTTTGGAAAGTTACCCCTTTCAAAGATTCAACATAATCAACCAAAGGCTTTTTAGTATCTTCACCGAAGAAAAATACCGCATCATCAAGTCTTGCTTTAATTACCCTGACATTACCGTCTTGAATGTTTTTGAATTCATCCCCTATATAATTTGTCATAGTGATAAATTTATTAATAAGTTTTCCGTCTTTGTGCAAAGCAAAATATCTTTGATGTACTGCCATAACAGTAACCGTAACTTCTTCCGGAATAGTTAAGAATTTTTCATCAAATTCACACAAAGCTGGAACAGGGTATTCTGTTATAAATGTAACTTCTTCCAATAAATCATCCGTATAATAAGGTGTTGCACCTATTTTTTGAGCTTCTTCTTTTGCAAGCTTTATAATTAATTCTCTGCGTTCTTCTTGATTTACAATAACATATACTTTACGCATCAAGTCTATATAATTCTCAGGTTTATCAATTTCGATTTCTTTAATTGGTGAAAATCTGTGACCACGTGATATTTTGCCTGATTCTTTATCTATAATTTTTATTTTTACTTCTTCATTGTCAAGAATAGAAACAATCCATTTTATTGGTCTTGAGAACTTTTCATCGTTATATCCCCAGCGCATAAAATGAGCACCTTGAAGCCTCATAAATACTGACGGAACATTTTCTGCCAAAAGTTCTTTTATGTTTTTACCCTTTACAACAATTTTTGCATGTACATAATTATCTTCTACATATAAATCAGAAGCCTCAACACCGTTTTTCTTTGCAAAGCCTTCTCCGGCCTTTGTCAAATGACCGTTTTCGTCATATGCAATTTTTGCAATAGGGCCCTTGATAATTTTTTCTTCATCTGAAGTTTTATTATCTAAGCCGTATACTAACACCGCCAAACGACGCGGAGTTGCATATACTTTTATATTTTCATACTGAACTTTATTATCTTCCAGTAACTTTGAAAATCCTTGATTTAACTGTTCTATTGCTTGCGGAATAAATTTGTAAGGTAATTCTTCTGTTCCTACTTCTAATAAATATGTACTCATTTGTTTTTCCTACTCTTTTCTATACCTCGACTACATTATATTAGAAGCAAAAATGAAAAACAATAGCTTCAAGTTCCAATAATCATTTTATTTCTTTTCGATATTATAGAAACGATACGCATTCATTGCAGCCTTTATCATCTTTAGGAATGACCCGCCCTCCTGCGACATTGCGGATTCATCCATATTGAACTCGCCAAGCAATTGATTTGTTTCAACGGAATATATTTTAGTACGCGGCAATTCACTTGTTTTTGAAAAATATTCGTAATCATTTTTATCTTTTGGTTTATAATTTTTACGTCTTTGCTCTGCTGCGGTTGTAGCCGCTATATCAAGCATATCTTTTTTATCTTTAAAGTCTGCACTTTCCCAATCATACGGTGCTACATAAAATTTGTTTTCATCTTCTGTTATTTCATATCTTTCAAAATATACTGAAACAAGACCTGCCATCATATTATCAAGGAAAGATTTGCTTTCACCTGCTTCTTCTGTTTTTACCTGTTCAATACCGGCAGGCTCTTTTATTGAATCAGAAGTAACATTGCTGTCTAAGCCGGCACCGATGAATGCAAACAGAACAATAATCAAAACTATAAACCCGACAATTAAAATAGGCCACAATATAAAGTGCAAAATTATAAATACCAAAGCCTGAGTTTCTTGAGATTTGTTGAACTTCGCAACGTCATCACATTTTTTGTGTTCATAAGCCCATTTATTACCCTTCAAACCGCAAATCATCCTGAAATAAAATCCTAACGGAGTCATCCACAATAATAAATGCCATAGTGGAACATAAGATTTGTTAAATAACCCCCAAATCCATGTACCGAAAAATGCACCCCAGTTAAATTCTTTTTTAAAATCATAAGGTAATGTTGAAGTTACCTTACCTTTTTTAAACAATAAAATTAGTCCTAAAATACTGCCATACAGCAGAAATAGAATATTTGCCCATATTGGCATTAAAAAGAAACTAAAAGTTCCTAATGCGCTTAAAGATAGCAATATAAGCATATTAACATTCAAGCTGTCACAGCCGAATAAATCTTTTAAACGACGATACATATTTGAAATTGAAAGAGCACAAACTCCAATAAGCCCAACCAAAGTTATAAATTGTAATAATAGAGGCATTGCAACAAAAACATTTGCCCCGCCAAAATAATCCATAATACTTTGAGCATGAGTTGAGATATAAAACGTATAAGGTAATGTGACAATAAAACTAATTGTACATATAATAACTAAATTAAATAAATAGCCATACCTGCCGATTACACCATCAAAACTAAAAAATTTTTCGTTTAATTCAAGTTTGTTCTCTTCCATTTTCAAATATTCCTATCTTAATTAGTTAGTACCTGAACCTGCAAACAACAATGCACCGAAAAGTAGCACTGAAACTATCATCCATACAATACCTAAACATGCAACGATTATTCCGGCAATTGCCCATTTTTTCTGGTATTCATGAAAAGCTTCAACACTTGGGAACTGTTTATTTTGCCAAGCCCATTCATTACCCTTAATACCAAACCAAATTGCAAGCCCTAAACATCCAAGACCGCCGATAAACGGAATAAATGCGACCGCAAGGATTATTAAAGGTAAGTATGTAGCATTACCTAACCCCCAAATCCAACTCAAGAAAAAAGCACCCCAGTTGAATTTCTTTGCAACCTCATCAGGTACAACAACATCTTTACCTCTACCTGAAGTGTTTTCAATCATCATTTCTTCTGCCATGATAAAATCTCCTTTATTCTTAATACCGTAAGTATTTTATATAAATATTAAATATAAGTAATCCTTTATATAAATTATTTTTAGAATAAAGAAAAATTATTATTCTTTAATATAAAACTTTGAATACAAGTTAATTATCAATTAATTTAAAATTCTCAGGAAGACGTTCTTCAATTTCTCTTATAAAATCGGAAAAATCCATTCCAAACGCATTGGCAATCTTCCACAATGTTGATATTTGAACATCTCTTTCGCCCGCCTCAAGTTTTGATATCGAACTATTCGAAATATCAAATTCGTAACTTAGCAGCAAAATACCTTTTTTTGATTTCAGTCGATGTTCTTTAACGTATTTCCCGATTGTTTTTAATAAAATTTTCTTTTGTGCGGATTTATCTGCCATAATTGACATTTTATAATGTTATACTATACTGACTATATCTAATTAGATATAGAAAGAGACCTATTTTTTCAGAGGAATTATGAAAGTTCATACTGCGAAAGTTTTGTCAAATATTTTGTCCGGCTTTATTTTATCATCTGCTGAAAGAAAAAAATTTAGATTAAATTTAATGTCAAAACTTACAATGGAATTTTTACCGTTGTTTGAAATTTTGCGTAATAAAATCTTAAATAATCAAATTATAATAATTGATTCCAAAAATCGAAAAAGAAAAATATATCGTTTCAACGGTCTGAAAGTTGATTTTAGAGGAAAGAATTCGAAAGTAATAATACATTCACCCGCAATATTTACAAACAGCCTGATAGAAGTCGGAAACAATTGCCATATAGAAATACAAAACAGCATCCACAGAATTAATAATCTGGTTATAATAACTGCAAATAAATCCGAGATTTATATCGGCAACAACTTTTCCTGCGTAGGATGCAAAATAGAAAACAGGGATGAAGCCGGCAAAATTGTCAGAATAGGCGATGATTGTATGTTTTCCTATGACATAATTTTCAGAACCAGCGATGGGCACGCTATATATGATTTAGAAAACAATCGGTACATAAATACACCTCAAAAGGGTATTGAAATCGGGAATCACGTATGGATAGGAATGGGAGTTTCAATATTAAAAGACGTTTCCATTTGCGATAACACCATAATTGGAGCAAAATCACTTGTCACAAAAGGAAATACCCATAAGAATACAATACTTGCAGGAACCCCGGCAAAAACACTTAAACAGAATGTCGGCTGGACAAGACAAAATACTGATTCTCACACAACTTAGCAAATAATTACAACATCTTCTCCTGCTTTAATGAAATTTTGACACTAGTATAACTTTCTTATCAAAATATATAATTGAGCAACTTTTATGAATTACTTAAATTTTTCTCAAAATTCCCTGTCACTGTTTCTCAATATTGTTGTCAATTTACAAAAACATGAAAATTTTTCACTATTATTTTAGTATAGTTTAATTTCTCTTGGAAATTTATTCCGTTTCATTATTTGCCAAGTTAATAATTGGTATCATTCCGTTTGTGTTTATTTGTTTAATTTTTTCAACTTTGTATATAACAGTACGATTTAACACTTGAATGCTTTTCTGTTGTAAAATTATATAAAATTGTGTAAGATTGTTTTCGAATTGAGGTGTTATATGAGTGATAAACAAAATGAACGGCAACATGTATTTCTAGATGGTTATGCCCCAGATAATTATTTACATCAAGGTAAAAAATATAAATATAAGAGCTATGCTCGCGGATGTAATTTAAGTGTAGATACTACTAATAACACTAAAAATAAATTGTTATCCAAAATAGAATCTCATTTTAAAACATATAGAAATGTTAGAGAATATATTAGAGATGATGTTGAAGAAATATTTGAAAATAACTATTGTGAGATTTTCAAATCTAAGGTTTTCCTTAATATGATGGATTCATATAAACCTTTTAAGGATTATATAGAATACTGTATAAAAAAATATGATAAATAACCCCAGTAGGGGTTGGGAG
>JAFUUT010000320.1 GCA_017477685.1 bacterium
ATTTGGATACAAACCTTTTTATTAAAATGATTAAAGCATCAAATAAGAATCATAAATTCGATATGCCTTATTATTCTTTCATCCCGAAGAAAGGTTACAGAGTAATAGTTTTGGACAGTATAATTACTGATGAGGTCACGACTCAAGGGATTATTGATGATGAACAGTATAAATGGCTGAAAAAAGAATTGGACAGGGCAAAGAATGATACGGTTTTGATTTTTATGCATGTACCTTTGATTGAACCTTTCCCAAGTCCAAGCCACAGATTGAGAAATTCTACCGCAATAATGTCATTATTGGAGAGTTATAACAACCCTATCGGAGTCTTTCAAGGGCATTATCATGCCGCTAAGATTACTCAAAGAAATAATGTTTTGTACGTAAATACTCCGGCACTTGTTTCCTATCCTAATGCTTTCAGAAGCGTTAATGTTACAAACTATAGGGATAAAGTGGTTTTTGAGTTCGGCTGGCATGAAACAAGAGAAACAACTATTCAAAAAATGGCAAAAATATTAGTTTTAGTATCTTCTATATATACAGGTGAGGAAAAAGATCAAAGCGGAACGTATGAAATTATGAAATAATATGTAAAGGATATAATATGAGCGATTTTAATGTAAAATTCAGAGGTGTTCGAGGCAGTTTTCCGGTTGCAAACAGCAAATTTTTAAAATTCGGCGGAAATACTTCCTGTGTTGAGGTCAATGTCGGCGGGCATTTGATTATTCTTGATGCCGGTACGGGTATCGTTTCTTGCGGTGATGAGTTGATGGAAAAATATATTGCCTCAGGTTTGAATGCACAAGAACGTACTCCTATCAATGCTTTAATACTTTTATCTCACATTCATCAGGATCATCTTATAGGGCTGACATTTTTTAAACCTATGCATGTAAAATCTGCAAATTTAGATATCTACGGCCCCGGCGGGGAAACTTCCGATTTGTCGCAAGAGTTGAAAACATTGGTGTTTGGCAGAACTTTCCCGCTTGAATTGGGTGATATTGCTTGTGCTTGTAATATTCATAATATAAATGATGAATGTGCTATACTTTTGAAAAAAGGTCAAAAACCTATTCTTGCACCTGCTGAAAATGTTGTTTGCGAGCAGGATGATGTATTGATTACTTTCTACAAATCCTATGTGCATCCTCAAGAAGGTGTTATGATATATAAGATTTCATATAAAGGCAAATCTTTGGTTTATGCAACAGATAAAGAATCTTATTTTGGCGGAGACAAGAATTTTATTAATTTTGCAAAAGGTTGTGATTTACTTATTCATGATTCCCAATATACAACCGAAGATTATTTAAATTCGTATTCTCCAAAACAGGGCTACGGTCATTCTACGTTTGATATGGCTATTGAGTCAATGAAAATGGCGGATGCCAAAAGGTTAGTATTTTTCCATTATGATCCGAGTTATGATGATGAAAAATTAAATGGTATTCAAGAGTTTTATAGTGCAAATTATCAAAATGTACAACTTTCGTACGAAGGTTTGGAGATAAATATATTATAATATTGAATAATTGATAATAATTATTAAATAGGAAGTATATGAAAAAGTTATTAGTAACAGTTTTATTAGCCACATTAATACTTCCGGCATGCGCAAAGCCGGGGACTATTGTGACTTATACCATAGATCCTGAGAAGAATGCGTATGACCACAATAACAAAGGGGTTATGTATTTGGAGGAGCAATGTTATTATGCTGCAATTCAAGAATTTAAAATTGCAATAAGTTTAAACCCTAAAACTCAAGCAACGGCTGTATATTTTAATAATTTGGGCAAAACATATTTGATTATCGGTTATCCTGAATTAGCATTGGATTGTTTTGAGAATGCTTTGACTCAGTATAGTTTGAATTTTGAATATTATTTGAATCTGGCTAAATGTTATGCTCAGCTGGGCATGGCAGAGGAACAACTCGAGAAATATCGTGAAATGGTTGATCAAAATCCGGCAGCACGAGTTATGGTTGCACTATTAGAAGAACAATTAGGGGATAAAAGGAAGGCAATTATTGAGTTGGATGGGTTTGCGATGGCGGAACCCGATTTGATAATTACTCCGGCTGTTAAAAATTATATAAATAAGTTGATAGAAGATGTTAACCAATAAAAAAGGAATCCGTAAGGATTCCTTTTTTGTTTATATTATTATGCATTTTGTTTGTATTTATCCAGCAAGTTTGTTGAATCTGATTGAGTTGATGTTACATCCAACTTTGTACCTTGCATTGATGGCTCCGGTGTAGTTGTTGAGTTTGCCTCTCCGTTTTGATTTGCATCTTTGCCCATCCATTTTTCAACTTTTTTAGCAAACGGAGTTGCTATTAACGGAACGATTACACGTTTACCGATGATTGTAGCTGCGGATGTATCGAGTATAAACTTGAATAAATCAATACCGTCTTTTTCAAGTTTGTCATATATTTTTTCTATTCCTAATCTTTTTGCAATTGCTTTTTCTGCTTTTGCTGCATTCATACGGAATCTTTCAATGTTTTCAAATCTTGCGAGTTTTCCGAATGATTTGTTATAAACTTTCTTAAATAAAGGACCGGAGTATTTTCTCATAGCTAAGAACATTGCAATTTGCGCTAAAATCATCAAGCCGCCGTTTGTTAAGTCTAATGCAGCAACGAATTTACGCTTTTCATCAGGAATTCTCTTATTGTTCAAACTTTGGGTTACGTACATTAAGCATCCGATACCGTCTTTTAAGATAATAGATGTAACAACGGCGTTGCCTAAAGCTTTTTCAGGGTTTTTTGCAAATGCATTTCCTAGTTTTTTTAGAGGTTTAGTATAAGAGGCTTTACCCATTACTTTTGAAATAGAATCTATAATTGCCATTATTTATCACCTCCAACCTTTTGTGCTTGTTGAGCATTTTGTTGCTGACTGTGAGCTTTTTTCTTTGCTCCTGCAAGTTTAGGGAAGAATAATTCCATAAACCTTGGATATACCCAGTTCAATGCGGTACATGTTATTGGTAATGTGATAAATACTCCTACCAAAATCTTGGACACTTGGTTCCAGCTCTTGTAATTGTTTTTAACAAGCTCTTTATAACATTTTGTTATATCTTTATATATTTTAGCTTTTAATTTTGCTTTATCGGTGCCAAACATATCAGTATTGCTCATTACTGCTCTTGCGGCACTTTTTTCATCCTTAAATTTGAATATGCTCGCAACTTTGTCAATTGCTCTGCCGACAGTGCTTTCATTTGATTTCGCAGGGTCTTCAATTTTACATAATTCAAGTTTTGCGGTTATTGTTTGTAAAATGTTATTTCTTGTGTTAAGGAGGGAATTGTATCTTTCCTGTGTGAAACCTCCCTTTTCTTTGCACATTTCTTTGATTAGATCTATACGTTCCAGTGTTCTTTGAACTTTATATGACCTTAAATCTTCAGGCAGACTTAAGAGTTCTTTTAAGACTTTTTTGACTCTTGGGTCGTTTTCTTTATCATAGCAGCGTTGAAGCATTTCAGTTGTCTTTTTATATAACTCTTTAAGTTTTGTAGGGTCTTTTTCTTTTTTAATCTCTCCCCAAGGGTTATCTGCAAACATACTTCTAAGTTTTTCTTCGTTTTCTATGAATGTTTTTGCCTTGTCTACGTATGCAGCAACTTGCTTAGGTGTTTTCACCATTCTCATTGCATCATCTTGATATTTTTGAATTTGTTCATTGACAAGTTTTGCAAGTGATTCATTGTTGAGATTTCTTGCACCTATTTTAATTTGGTTAGTTTGTGCAAAATGGTCTGCAATTTTTTGTAATTGTGCTTCTCTGATTTCATCGACTCTATCATTTACCATGATGTTGTATTTTTGTCTAGCATTTAGTCTTTCACCATCGATTACTTCTTTTTCGCCGAACCAAGCTTTAATGAACGAAGGTTTTTTAATACCTTGTTCTTTTAATTCTTTTTTAACTTGTCTTTTTACATATGTTTCAGTGTTATAATCTTGCTGGTCAAGGTTATCTCTAAAGTATTTAGCTCTTTCAGGATTATTGAATATTGCATCAAGACCTTTGTCTATATATTTTTGAACACTTGCTTGGAATAGGATTGCAAGTGCCGCAGAAATTGGCTGTCTCATTGCGGTGTATAATTTCGTATTTTTTAAGTCCTCTTTTTCATCCGGAGTGGCATTTTTTTTCGGTTTTACAAATGGGTTAAAACCGATAAATATTGGGGCAACGGCGCCTGTTCCTAATGCGGTAAGAAGAATACCCCCGATTTCACCTTTCAGCCATTCAAGCCTTTTCATTTGCATTATAGCTTTTTTGCTATGCAGCAAGCTCATAAGCTCTTTTTCTGCGGGTGACATACCGGTGAAGTTCTGTCTTTTAGCAGGTTTTACAGTTGTATTATATACAGCTGCTGCCGGTCTAACATTTTGTCTTAAATCTACTTTCATATACTTACACACCTTCCATATATATAGAGTATTAAACATGAAAAAAATTGCTAGTTTTGACCCCAATTGTAAACAAAATTTAACAATTATTTTTTCCCTCTATAAATACCCCTTTCTAATGCAGAAACATCCTTATTATATTTAGCTAAATATAAAAAATAAAGTCATATACTAAAGTGGCTTAATATATGACTTTATCCTGATTATTTATTTTTTTTGTAGAAATCTTCTAAATCACTTTTTAGTTGTTCTATATCCCCAAAAGTATTATTATCCAGTTGAATATGAGTATCTTTTTGGGTATTTACCAAGAAGACTGAAGGAAATCCTTGGATTTGATATTTTTCTACTTCCTTAGCATATGTAGGATCTTCTACGTTAATTTTAACAAAATTATATTTGTGTTTGTACTTTTTGTATAAAGCCTCAAATTTAGGCATGAAGTCTATACAAAAATGGCACCAATCTGCATAAAACAGAAGCATCATAGGTTTATCAGATTTGACTGATTTATAGTAATCTTCCCCTATTTTATAATCAGACGGTCTTTTTACTGCTGCAGGTTTTGCAGGTGCTGCTATGCTTGAGCCATCTGTAATCATTTGTTTTAGTTGAGCTATGCTATATGTATTGAATGCTGTTAGTAGCAAAACTACTATAAGTAAGCATGTAATAATTACATTGCCAAAATTAATTTCCTTGAAACTTTTCATAATATCCCCCTTAATCCAAGATTATTATAATATGAAAAATTTCTTTAATAAAGACTGTAACGCTATTTTCACAGCCAAATTAACAAAACTTAACACATGTCTTGCAAAATTATATACTATAGTATATACTAAGTATATACCCCATTAAAAATATCGTGTTTACCCCGGGTGCGGACAAGATTGTCTGCCAAAATTATGCTGTTTAAAATAAGAGGAGTTTAATTATGAGCAATGTAGAAAGACTTGTAGAGTTTAAACCGGAATACTGCGGTGTAGAAAGAAGAAGTGTACCAAGAGATGAAAATGATGAATTAAATACTTACATTCGTGAGATTATGAGTTACCCTCAATTGACTGTTGAACAGGAAAGAGAGCTTGCACAAAGGATTGAACTGGGTGATTTGGAAGCTAAACAAGAGCTTATTCGTGCAAATTTGAGACTTGTTGTAACTATTGCAAGAAAAACTATTCATATGTCAGGTCTGCCTTTTGTTGATTTAATCCAGGAGGGTAATTTAGGCTTAATTGCGGCTGTAGATAAGTTCAATTATAAATTGGGATACAAATTTTCAACTTATGCCGGCTGGTGGATAAAACAGGCTATGTTCAAGGCTGTGTCAGAACAATCTCATTGCATGAAAATTCCTGTCTATATCCAAGAAACATTGTCAAAATATTCAAAACTAAAATCCGGTATGGAGCAAGAATCAAATTCTAATGTAAAACTTGAAGATGTTGCTAAAAAAATGAATATTGCGCCTGACAAAATTGAGATGTTTTTATCTGCTTATACAAAAACTATTTCAATAGAAAACGGAATAGAAAAAAATGATGGTAAAGAATTAAATGTAGCTGATATTTTGGCGGATGAGAGTACTCTTGTTTCTGAAAATATTGAATATCAATCATTAAAAAGTGATATTGATAATGTTATTTCTACATTAAAAGATCGCGAACAGGAAGTTGTCAGGATGCGTTTCGGGCTTGGCGACAGTGAAAGATATACTTTGGAAGAAA
>JAFUUT010000321.1 GCA_017477685.1 bacterium
AAACTCGACCAAATTTGTTTTAACTCTGAATCGGCAATGAGAATATCCTGAAATGCCGAATTTATATCGGGATTATTGCCTAAAGATAATTGAATACAGTTGCCTAATGTCATTTCTATGTTCTTCTCTACAGAACCTGAGATTACATCGTGTTCATCTCTATCTATATTTTGCAAAATTTCTTCAGGATCCTTTGAAATATCATCCTCGCTCCATACGGGAGAAGAATAGCATCTTATGGGATACAATAAAAAAAACACTAATAATAAACTTCTAATCATTTCACTCTGCCTATTTTCTTTATTAAAAAGTACTTAAAATCCTCTACCATTACATAAAATGCGGGCACCAGAAAAGACCCGACAAAAGAAACTATTAACATTCCGCCAAAAACGGTAATACCTACAGAATGTCTTGAAGCCGCACCGGCTCCCGATGCAAACAATAAGGGTAATAAGCCCAATATAACCGATATATTTGTCATCATAACCGCTCTAAAGCGCAGAGAAGCTGCCAACATTGCGGCTTCTTTTGCTGATTTCCCCGTTTGTCTTGCATCTTTAGCAAATTCTATTATAAGTATTGCCTGCTTCGTACTTAAGCCCATCAACATTACAAGACCTATTTGGGAATAAATATCAAGACTAAACCCAAAAATATATTGAAAGAATAATGCTCCAAAAATTGAAATAGGAACAATTAATAAAACACTTATAGGCAAAAACCAACTTTCATACAATCCGACCAGAAATAAAAATATAAACACAAATGACATACCCAATATCGGAACAAACTGACCGCTGGATTGCTTTTCCTGAAACGCAGTTCCCGACCACTCAAAACCAACATCATCCGGTAAAATTTTTTAAGAATGTTTCTCCATTGAGCTAATAGCTTCTCCGGAACTGACATTACGACTCGCATTCCCGTTTATTGTAATCGACGGGTACATATTAAATCTGGTTTTAACATAAGGACCTACGACATTTTTATATAAAACAACTTCATTTAGAGGAACCATCTTATTTGATTTATTTTTGACATAAATTTTATTCAAATCGGAAACCTGTCTCCTATACTCAGAATCCCCCTGAAGATATACCCTATACACACGTCCGAAGTTATTGAAATCATTAATATAATATTTTGCAAAATAGGCATTTATGGCAGAATAGACTTCAGACAGCTCAACACCTTGTGCCATAGCCTTATCGACATCAACATCAATTAGAAGCTGAGGCAAATTTATAGTATATGAAGTGTATAACATGGATATTTTAGGATCATGAACTCCGTCAGCAATTAACTTTTTAGCAATACTAAAAAATTCTTCATCCGAGTGAGCGCCCTTATCAAGAAGTTGATATTCAAACCCGCCGAACATGCCCAGTCCCGAAATTGCAGGAGGAGAAAAACTTGCAACAATCGCATCCGGATATTTACTATATTTTTTGTTCAGCGTTTGTAATATCGATGAGGACGACTCCGATTTTTTCTTACGTTTACTCCAAGGTTTTAGATCTGAAACAATAAATGCAGTATTTTCTCCGTTCAATCCAACTAAGGTAATGGTATCCGCAACCCCTGGGATATTTAAGATTTCCCGTTCAATAACCTTTGAAACCGCATCTGTTCTTGAAGCAGTTGCACCCTCCGGCAATTGAAGTTGTGTAAACAATGCACCTCTATCTTCCTGAGGCAAAAAACCAAAAGAAATAAGGTGAAACAGCAATAAAACAAATAAGACAATGACACCAACAAAGGCTGCCGTATAAGGTTTTGAATTAATAAAAAAATTTGTTATATTTAAATACCAAATCTTAAAATTATCAAAGTATTTATCAAAAACTTGAATGAATTTTAATTCGCTACGATTTGAATTTTTTAGTATAGATGCGCACAACGCAGGGGCAAGAGTCAACGCAACAACAGTAGACAAAGCAACAGAAGAAGAAATACTGAGAGCGAACTGATTAAACATTCGGCCGGTAATTCCGCCCAAAAATGAAACAGGAACAAAAACAGCCATAAGAACCAACGAAGTTGCAACAACTGCGCCAAAAACTTCATTCATAGTTATTTCAGTTGCCTCTACAGGGTTTTTACCCTCTTGAATATGTCTTTGAGTATTCTCTAAAACAACAATCGTATCATCTACAACTAAACCAACAGCAAGTACAAGGGCAAATAGAATTAATAAATTAATTGAAAATCCAAAAAATTTCATAAAAATAAAAACCCCGACTAAAGAA
>JAFUUT010000322.1 GCA_017477685.1 bacterium
AATGTGTAAAGAAGGAGAAAATACTATGATTAAACCATTAGGCGACAGAATTGTTATTAAAGTTATTGAAGATACAGAACAAACTTCAGGCGGAATTTTTATTCCTGACAGCGCAAAAGAAAAACCTCAAAAAGGTGAAGTCGTAGCTGTAGGTTTGGGCAAACTCAATGACAAAGGGGAAAGAGAACCTTTAGATGTTAAAGTTGGAGACAAAATTTTATATGCTAAATACGCAGGAACAGATGTAAAATTTGACGGAATCGAATACAAAATTTTATCTGTAAAAGATGCATTAGCAGTAATTGAATAGAAATAGTTAAGTAGATAGTGGTTATGTAGTTAAGTTCTTTTCAACCAACATATTTAATAATTTGGTACGAACTTATCTACTTTTATACATAACTACTTATCTACCTTGTAAAAGGAGAATTATAAAAATGGCAAAAAGAATTGTATTTGATGAAGAAGCAAGAAAATCGCTTCTCAAAGGGATTGATGCAGTTGCCGATGCTGTAAAAGTTACATTAGGGCCAAAAGGCAGAAATGTTATTTTAACAAAAAAATTCGGCGCACCTCAGATTGTTAATGATGGTGTTACTATAGCAAAAGAAATCGAACTTGCTGATGCCTTGGAAAATTCAGGTGCACAATTATTAAAAGAAGTTTCATCCAAAACCAATGACGTTGCAGGTGATGGTACTACAACCGCATCTGTACTTGCTCAAGCAATTGTTAAAGAAGGCTTGAAAAACCTGACAGCAGGCGCAAATCCTATGTCTATGAAACGCGGTATAGATAGAGCAGTTGATTCTGCAGTTGAAAAAATTAAATCAATGTCCCGTCCTGTAAATACAAAGGCAGAAATTGCACAAGTCGCAGCTATTTCTGCCGGCAACAGCAAAGAAATCGGTGATTTGATTGCTGATGCAATGGAAAAAGTCGGACACGACGGAGTTATAACAGTTGAAGAATCAAAATCTTTCGGAACAAACTTAAAAGTTGTTGAAGGTATGCAATTTGATAAGGGTTATATTTCACCTTATTTTGTTACTGATCCTGAAAGAATGGAAGCTGTTTTGGAAGATGCTTATGTATTCTGCTGCAACAAGAAAATCAATTTAATTGCAGATTTGGTTCCTTTGTTGGAACAAGTTGCACGTGACGGCAAATCATTATTGTTAATCGCAGAAGATGTTGAAGGCGAAGCTTTGGCAACTTTGGTTGTTAACACAATGAGAAAAGTATTAAGAGCAGTTGCGGTAAAAGCTCCGGGCTTTGGAGATCGCAGAAAGGCTATGCTTGAAGATATCGCTGTACTAACCGGCGGCCAAATGTTCACTGATGAACTCGGTATCAAATTGGAAAACGTTACAACTCAAATGCTTGGTAAAGCAAAAAGAGTTACCGTTACTAAAGACGAAACAACAATTGTTGCAGGTTCAGATACAAAAGATGCCGTAGCAGACAGAATAAGAATTATCAAAAAACAAATTGAAAGCTCAGATTCAGAATACGACAAAGAAAAACTTGCAGAACGTGCGGCAAAATTGTCAGGCGGTGTTGCTTTGATAGAAGTTGGTGCAGCTTCTGAAGTTGAATTAAAAGAAAGAAAATTGAGAATTGAAGATGCCCTGAATGCAACAAGAGCAGCTAACGAAGAAGGTATAGTCCCTGGCGGCGGCGTTGCATTATTGAGAATACAACAAGAACTTGCTAAAAATCTTGATTCTATTGACTTTGAATCAGACGATGAAAAAGTTGGCTACAAGATTTTAACAGCAGCACTTGATGTACCTTTAAGAGCAATTGCTCGCAATGCAGGCGCTAAAGCTGATGTTGTAGTTGATTGTATTCTTGAAAAAGAAGGCGCATACGGCTATGATGCATTAAACAGCAAATATGTTGACATGTTCCAAGCCGGCATCGTTGACCCTGCAAAAGTTACACGTTCCGCATTAACTAATGCCGCATCTGTTGGCTCAATGCTATTAACAACAGAAGCCGCAGTAGTTGAACTGCCTGAAGAAAAATCTGCTGCACCTGCTATGCCTGCAGGTATGGGCGGAATGGGCGGTATGATGTAGAAATACAAAAATATCAGACATACGTAAAAGCGAAGTATTATATAATACTTCGCTTTTAAAATAGTGTATAAAGCTTTACCCCCAAATACTGTGCAACAACTACTAATCGCGATATTGAAGTTCTGGTTGTTAGTCCTGCTTCCAATCGAGATAAATAATTTTCAGAAAACCCGGTTTTTTGCGAAAGCTCTTTTATGCTATATCCCCTCTTTTTTCGGACTCTGGAAATATTTTTCCCCAATCGTTTGACAAATTCTAAATATTTTCCTTTATTATTTATCATTTAAAACATTTCCTATTACTTTCCAATAGAAAGTATACACTGTACACTTTACAATGTAAAGTAATTATATAGTAAATGTAAAGGTGTGTTATGAAAAAGAAATTGTACAGAAGCGGCAATGCTTGGGCTCTACTTATACAAAAAGCTATTCTGGAACTATTGGATATAGACCCGGAAAATGATGAAGTAGAATTAGAAATAGAAAATAAGGTTTTAAAAGTAAAAAAACATGAAAAATAAAAAGCCGCCTGAAAAAGCGGCATTCTGAATTAAAAAAACTTTTATTTTAAACCGTTGTCAACAATAACTTTTGCTAAAATACCATTCACAAAAGAAGCACTATCCTCTGTTGAATATTTTTTGGCAAGTTCAACGGCTTCATCTACAACAACCTTCATCGGGGTTTCTTTTATGTATAAAAGTTCAGAAACCGCAATTCTTAAGATATCTTTATCCATTTTTACAAGACGTTCAAAATCCCATCCGCTTGCATATTTTGCAATAGTATCATCTATATCTTTATTATGCTCATGATATGTTTGAGCAATTTTTACGGCATAATCTTTAACTTCCTGTTCTGAATCCAGAGCCACAAATTCCGCTATCTCTAAACCTAACAATGCCTTTTCGGCAACGTCAATCATTTCATCAATTTTTGCAGAAAGCTCTGATGACATAACCACAGGAACAGCAACATTTGATGCATCCATAGGTCTGTTCAAATTTATCTCGTGCTCAGCTTCATAGTCAGCAATTTTATTCTTAAAATCCAACAACGTGCCTAACGACAATTTCAAATCTTCACCGGCAGTACTCAAAAGTACTCTGATTGATTTAATTATAATATCGTTCAAATTTTCTTTAGAATAATTTGCAATTTTCTTATCAAATTGCGAGAACAACAAAAATGCCAATTCTCTTGATGCTCTGCGAGCCTGCATAGTTTACCTCAATTCTTTCATAGTCATTATACAAGTTTTATGCTAACACGAAAAACTTTTTTTGTATATAGAATCACTACATACCCATGTAAGAAGCGAATAGTGGTAAGTACAGAGCAGATGCCAAAATCAATACGATAGTACCGATTACAAGCAGCATTATCGGCTCAATCATTTTTGTTAACACATCAATAATTGCATCTAACTGTTTATCAATATAGGTAACAGCCTGCATAAGCATATCCCCAAGACGACCTGACTGTTCACCTGTCGCAATCATAAACAAAATCATCTTAGGCATTGTTCTCGTAGCACGCAATGCAGAAGAAAGGTGTTGACCTTGTTGAACTCTGACAGTAGCCTCTTCAACCCTTGTTACAAGAGTATGATTTGTTAGGGTTAAATTTGACAGATACAAACATTCCAAAATCGGAACACCTGCATCATATGCAACCTGCATAACCGCCATGAAGTTTGCAAAGTTAGAGAACTGAATTAACTCGGACAACTTCGGTATTTTCAAAACAAAACTGTCAATTTTCCAACGGGAAGGTTTCCATTTCATAAGGAAATTTGACATAAATACAACAAATATTAATGCTGCCGGAATTGTATACCAGTTTTTCTTAAGGAATATACCCATATCCATCAAAACTTGAGTAATCCAAGGCAAGTTCATACCCATTGAATCAAACATTTCTTTGAATACAGGGAATACGAATACTAACATGACTATTACGATGAAAATAGCAAGCAAAATTACGAAAATAGGGTACATCAACGTACCTATAACCTTTTGTCTGATTGCAGCCTGCTTATTCAAAAGTTCCAATAAACGATCCAAAGTTTTTTCAAGTTCACCGGAATCTTCACCGGCTCTAACCAAACCGATATAAACTTGACCGAATTGTTCAGGATATTTTGCAATTGTTCCGGCAAATGTACCGCCGTTCATAATCTGACGTCTGAGTTCTGCGGCACACTGTCTGATTTTTAACTTGGCACTTTCGTTTTCGATAAACATTAAAGATTCAATCATCGCAATACCGGATGCAGAAAGAATTTGCATGGTTGAAGTAAAATCAATTTGTTCTCTAAGGCCCATTTTAGGCATTACACCTTCGCCTTTTTTCTTCTTTGACTTTACTCTTGATGCAATTGATTTTTCTTCAGTAACACTTATTGCAGTAAGTCCCAAATTACGGACTTCAGCTCTGGCACTTCTGATATCGATTGCCTCAACCTTACCTGTTAAAATTTCTTGCGATCCGTCTTTGTACGCAGAATAATTAAATATTGCCATATCTCTACTCGCCCGCCAATCCTAATACTCTTATAAATTCATTTATTGAAGTTTCACCATTAATAATATGATTATAGCATGATTTATTTAATGTAACC
>JAFUUT010000017.1 GCA_017477685.1 bacterium
GGGTAAATTGATGGCTGCAGGTACTCCCCATATATATGTGCTTGATAAAGCTGCCAGAATCCCCGTTAAAAGAATAACTTTACTTTTAGTTTTCATCTCATATGCATTATATTATAATTTACACCTCTTGGGCAATAAATAAAAAATAATTAAAACTTTTCGCAAAGCAATTGAAAATAACTTTTTTGATGATAGCAGTTAGGGCAGTAATCAGGGGCTTTTTCTCCGGTGTAAATATATCCGCATTTTCGACAGAACCATTTTTGTTCTGTATCTTTTTTAAAAATTGTATTGTTTTTTAAATTTTCATAAAGAAGTTGAAATCTTTTTGCGTGATGTTCTTCAGCATTACTTACATGTTTAAAAGTCGAAGCTACAGAGTCAAAACCTTCATCTAAGGCAACTTTTTCTCCGTTCAGGTACAACACCTTGTATTCCTCTTCTTCTCCCTCTATTGCAAATTTCAAATTTTCTTCTGTGTTTCCTATTAAAAACGGATAGAATGCATCAACATGACCGTTTGGGTTATTTTCGATGTGTTTTAAAAATAATTTTGCATGTTCAAGTTCATTCTCAGCGGTCATTAAAAAGATTTCGGAAATTTGTTCATAGCCTTCTTTTTTAGCTATTTTTGAATAGTATGTATATCTGTTTCGTGCTTGTGCTTCTCCTGCAAATGCATTGATTAATATTTGCTCTGTTTTTGAGCCTCTGAATTTTGTTCCCATAATTTCTCCTTTCAGAAATAGGTTAAATTTCTTATAACAAAAGGGCAATAGTCTTTGGGTCTAATCCTTTTGATTATGAAAAATTTCGATATTTGCTACTTTGTGGGGATTATTCATTCTAAGACGTCGCGAATAATGTATTTATTATGATAGTTAGGAAAATTATGACAGATTTACTCAATTACACAAAAAAAATTGCTGATAGGATAAAATACTATGATGCAATTATAGATTTTACTGATGAGAGTCATTGGTTTAACCCGTTTTTTAATAAAGAGCGGGAGATAGTTGTTGTTTGGACGGATGAACCGAATGATTTCAATGATTATTATAACGATGCTTGACCGTTTTTTATTAAAATATATAATTTAGTTATGGCTAAAGTAAAATCAAAATGGGTATGTCAGTCTTGCGGGTATGAAAGTGCAGGTTATTTGGGAAAATGTCCCGAGTGTTCTTCTTGGGGAAGTTTTGTGGAAGAAGTTCAAGCAGGTGCCAATTCCAAAAGTAATTCTGCCGTAATACTTGATGATACAAAGCCCGAACTTATTTCAGATATACATATTGGGGAAGAAATCAGAGTAAGCACAAATATTTCCGAATTTGACAGAATTTTAGGCGGCGGGCTTGTTCAGGGCTCAATTGTTCTTATCGCAGGAGATCCGGGGATTGGTAAATCAACAATTTTGCTTCAAACGAGCGGTGAACTTGCAAAACAGGGCAAAAAGATTTTGTATGTTTCGGCGGAAGAATCTTCGGGACAGTTGAAATTGAGGGCCCAAAGGCTTGGGGTTTCGGGTGATAACCTCTATATTTACCCCCAGACAAATTTAGAAGCTATAAAAGCTCAAATAGAAGAAATTTCTCCTGAGTTTGTGGTTGTTGACAGTATTCAGGCAATATATTCTCAAACAATTACAAGCACATCAGGCAGTGTTTCTCAAATTAGAGAATGCTGTAATATTTTGATGCAGATAGCAAAAACTAAAAATATAACAGTTCTTGTAATCGGGCATGTTACAAAAGACGGAAATATTGCAGGGCCAAAAGTTTTAGAACATATGGTTGATACTGTTATTTCTTTTGAGGGAGATAAGTATAAATCATACAGGATGCTTCGTTCTATGAAAAACAGATTTGGTAATACTTCTGAAGTCGGAATTTTTGAAATGGGTTCAAAAGGGCTTGTTGAAGTTAAAAATCCTAATGAATTGTTTTTGAACGAACGCTCTCAAGAAGCAATTCCGGGAAGTGCCATTGTTGTTACCAATGAAGGTACAAGACCTTTGCTTGTTGAAATTCAAGCACTTGTTGGGGCGACTCCATATCCGTCCCCTCGCCGTGTTGCTAATGGTGTAGATTTTAGCAGGCTTTTACAAATCCTTGCTGTATTAGAAAAGCGTGTTGGGCTTAACCTTTCAAAACAAGATGTGTATGTTAATGTTATGGGCGGAATTGAAGTGGATGAGCCAAGTGCGGATTTGGGGATTGCGCTTGCTATTGCAACATGTGCAAGAGATGTTGTTGTTGATTCTCAAACGGTAATTATCGGTGAAATTGGACTTTCGGGCGAAATTCATCCTGTGAATAATATCGAAAAACGCTTGAACGAAGCTTCTATGAACGGGTTTAAAAAAGCAATTATACCTTACGCAAATAGAAATGTGGCCAGTAGCAAAATTAAAACTGTTCCTGTAAAACGTTTAATGGATGCAATCAGTGCGTGCATATCTCCGCAGTAATTACCCATATATCATGAATGTTTTGAACATTTTTGCAATTTTATTCCCAAAGGTGTATGCTTCTAATTCTATAGGGCTATTTTTATATTCATCACTTGAACTGCCCAAGAAACCAAGACCCTTGTAGTTTCGTTGAGCTTCCAAATCTTTGAAAGCTTTTATGCCTTCCGGAGAATCGGCTTTAATTTTTGGCAGTTTTAGTACTTGTGCGAAGTTTTTCTCAATCTCAGAGATATACTTTTCGGTTTGTCTTTTAATCGCTTCTTGCAAGAATTCTTCTCCTTTTCCTTGCTCTACGGCTTTTTTATAGCTCGATCTAAACATAAAATCCCATACAGAGTCTTTTCTGATGGCATTTTTTACCGCACATTCCGCTTCGGCTTTTGCATATTCTTCAACCCCTATGCCTTCGGTTCTTAGTATATTTGTAAATTGCCTGCAATGAGTTAATTCATGAGCAACTAAACCTAATTGTTCTGCTTGTTCAATGTTTAAAAATCCTGGAGAATATGATATAGTGTGCTCTATAGGGCTATAGCCGCCAGTTACACAGTATAATCCATCATGTCCTTCCATTTTTATCTCTTTTGGGGCAATACCTTTTAAACCCATGTACTCAGTCATTTCCTGACATGCACTGTCAATAAATTCTTTTCCTTTTTTATCTTTTAATCTGCCAAATATCTCTTTTAAATCTTGAGGAATGGCATCCAGCTCTTTTGCAATTCTGCTTGCTTTTCTTGCTTTTGCTATGACAACTACAGATGTTACGGCCAATAGGGCTAATGAGGCCAGTAAAAGATTTCTTTTGTTATTTTTTGTTTCTTTCGCAGGTGTTTTTTCATTGCCTGCAAAAGTTAAAGTATTATTACTTTCTATTCTGTTTTTATTTGGAGTCGAGGGGGTATATCTGTTTAAAGAACCTATACTATTGAAATTCACACTTGGATACATAAAACTACCTTTCTATATTATCTACATATTTATATAAAGTTGAGTTTTGTGAAAAATTTGCTATTCTATTAAGATTTATAAAAATGTGATATATTATATATATGAGGTTTTGAAAATGACTTTAGAAGAAGAATTAGGGCAAATATTAAAAGAAAAAAAGTTAACTATTGCGACTGCTGAATCCTGTACCGGCGGCTTGTTAAGTTCACGTTTGACAGATGTTTCAGGAAGCTCTGAATATGTTATGCTCAATTTTGTTACCTATGCTAATGAAGCCAAAAACAAGGTTCTTGGTGTGAGTTGGGATATTTTGGATAACTATGGTGCGGTGAGTGAAGAATGTGCTCAAAGTATGGCAGAAGGTTTATATAGCGCAACCGGATGTGATGTTGCACTCTGCACAACAGGAATAGCAGGGCCAACAGGTGGAACTAAAGATAAGCCTGTCGGGTTGTGCTTTATTTCTGTTAAATACAAAGGAATAGTTACGGTAAAAGAAATTCGGCTTTCTCCAAATATAGAACGAATAGAAATGAAAAAACGCTTTGCAGATGAAGCCTTGAAACTTGCAATCTCTATTGTTTCAGAAAATAGGATCTGCTAATGTATTATCGTGTCAACAATTTGTTCTGCGGTAATATTTAAGCAGTCAAGTTTTTCGCAAGTAGTCTGGCGTCTTGCCCAAAGGCATGGTTTAAGTTCGCAATTATCGTTTGCTTTTATCGGAGTTACTTTATCGGTTTTAGGGATTAGGGTATTATCATCTGTCGGGCCGAAGATGACAAAAGTCTTTACCCCCAGTGAAACCGCGATATGCAATGGCGCAGAATCAGAACACAAAAATATTTCAGCACCTGAGATTAGTTCTGCCAAATCTTTCAAACTTTTGGTTGTACCGTACAGATTTTCAAAATCTTTTGTTTCAGTATATTTTAAAATCTCATCTATGCATTCCTTGTCGTCAGGCCCTCCGACAAGTTGAACTCTTTTACCTTTTGAAACAAGCAAATCTATTGTTCGAGCCCAAATTTTAGGGGAGATTGTTTTTATACATTTTTTTTGAACGCTTATTTTACTTACTCCGGGGTGAATAAGTACAGAATTTGGAACGGTGTCTTTTCGATTTATATTTATTTGAGGGAGTTTTGTATTATGTTGGGTTATTCCCCTGATTAAGTCGTGGTACATATCACAGGCATATTGATTTTTATTTAAAGGCATAGGATGAGTGAGTAGTTTTTTGCTCAAGTTTCCTGTGTCATAGCCGCAGCGTATTTTAATTCCCGTTAAATATAATAAAATACTTATGA
>JAFUUT010000323.1 GCA_017477685.1 bacterium
GAAAGAACTCCTATTGCGTGTGAGAGCTCTAAACAAAATTCTAATCCATATTCAAAAATCCCTTTGGACTATCAGTACGGAGCAAAAATTGTTGTCGCCGGAAAAAATAATTACAGACAAAGGTCAATCCCTGATATTGATTACGATATGTATATGAGTATGCGTGAAAATAGAAGGCGAATATTTCGCCACTTGTATTATGACGTTTTTGAGCGCAGAAAATATACATCAGAACTTTTTAATCCAAAAAATGTAAAACTTCCTCTTAAAAGTGAAAAAAATATGGATGAATTTATAAAAACAGCACAAATCTATTTAAGATATAAAGATCAGCCGATAATTTGCCTTGGCAGAAGTCCAAAATGGTTTTTAGATGCTGCAAAATGGATGAAAGACGGCATTAGTGGTTACAAATTTGTGGCATTTTCAGGAAATTGGTTCTCATTGGATAAAGTAGAAGGTGTAAGATATATTGATAGTATGCGTCCTTCCGAGAAAGAAGAAATTGCATATCAAAGATATTTGGAGTCTATAAAAGCGGATCCGGCATCAATAGTTGAAAATTATAAAAAAACAGGAATAAAAACTGTTATAACTGATTTTATTTTTACAAGCCGCGGTATTTCATCATTCTTAGATTTAATGGGTAGATTTGCTAAAAAACAAGGAGTGATTGAGGATTTTGTTAATAGCTTTGAAGTTGTTGCAATAGGTTCTACAGATTATATTGAGAGAACGCTTTTAGCCCATGATGAGGATGCAAGCTTAATTCCGGAGCTTATTATTCCTCCTTCATTAAAAGAACATGCTCGCAATCTCCCTCCGGAGTCGCTTTTTAGACCATATAAAATTCCTTACAAATTTTATAATATGTATTATCCGATGTTTATGGAAATGCTTATAAATGAAAACACAAATGAATGCCGTTCTTCATATTATCCGCATACAGCTTGGACAATATACAGACCAGATAGGTTCAAAACCGGTTTGATAAGAGATATGTCCAAGGTGAAGGCTTTACTTGAAACTACTGATATTAGTCATAAGAATGTATCAGATTTTAGTCTGCCTATGGCTGATTATAGAAACCTTCTTAATTTTAGAATCTTAGATGCTCTCAATGCCAGAGGATTATTAAAGGTTATAAGATAATTATTAAAAAAGCGGTTCGAGTAGAACCGCTTTTTGTATTGATTAACGTTTAGAGAATTGGAATCTCTTACGAGCTCTTTTTCTACCGTATTTTTTACGTTCTTTAACACGTGGGTCTCTTGTTAACAAACCTTCAACCTTAAGAACATTTCTGAAATCTTCATTAGATTTTACAAGTGCTCTTGAAATACCGTGTCTGATAGCTCCGCATTGAGCAACAATTCCGCCGCCTACAGCTTTAACTCTGACATCATATCAGTCTTGAGTTTCTGTTAATACAAGCGTTCTGTATACTAACATTTCGATAGCCGGTCTGTTACCGATATAATTTTTTAAAGTTTTTCCGTTAACAAAAATTCTTCCGCTGCCTTTTACTAATTTAACAACAGCAATTGAAGTCTTTCTACGGCCTGTAGCCATTATAATATCTTTATTATCAGCCATTACTTAGCCTCCTTCGGTAATACAACCGGTTTTTGTGCAGCATGAGGATGTTCAGAACCAACATAAACTTTTAATTTGTTAAATTGTTCTGCCCCTAATGTGTTGTGTTGCAACATACCGCGAACAGCATGTTCAATTACAATTCTTGGATCCTTTTCCATAACTTCTTTGAATGAAGCTGTTTTTAATCCTCCAGGATATCCTGTATGATGTAAATAAATTTTATCAGTTTCTTTTTTACCTGATACCCTAACTTTGTCAGCATTGATTACAATTACGAAATCACCTGTGTCAACGTTTGGAGTATATTCAGGTTTATTTTTACCTCTTAAAATGTCTGCAATCCTAACTGCAAGACGACCTAAAATTTCGCCTTCCGCATCGATTACATACCATTTTCTTTCTACTTCAAGAGGTTTTGCTGAATATGTTTTCATATTGCATTTTCTCCATTATTCTTTAATATGTTACTTCAATTAAGGTTAGTCCGTATGGGCTAACGGTTTGACCTGCCTTGCGACGGTCATGTGCCTCAAGAACATCTTTCATATGTTCGGGAGGCAAGTTATGTCCTTCTATTTCTAAAAGGGTTCCGACAATTGTTCTTACCATATTGTATAAAAACCTGTTTCCTACAATATCAATAATTACGTGGTCGCCTTGCCTTGCGACTTGCGCTCTTTCAATAAAACAAATCTTGCTTGGGTTAAGCGTTCCGGAACTTTTAAAACTTGAAAAATCGTGTTCCCCAAGCAAATAATTGAGCGAATTTTGCATTCTTTCAATATCTATCGGGTATTTCACTCTCATCAAATCCCCATCAAACGCGTTTTTATATCTTCGATTTATGAATTCGAATTTATAATGTCGTCTTTTGGCACTTTTTTGAGCATGAAATCGTTTATCAACCTGTCTTAAATCACTAACCGAGATATCTTCCGGGAGTATTTCATTTAGATGATAGATAAAATC
>JAFUUT010000324.1 GCA_017477685.1 bacterium
ATGAATTCTGTTATGACTGGCTCCGGATCAACATATTTTATTATAGGCAAAGAATTTTCCCCTCAAGCTGGTTTTCAGGTGTGGAATAATCTTGAAGCGGTGCCGGATGGTGTTTGCGAATATTAAAAAGCATCAAACGAATCGTTAGTAAGAGGGTTTTTGAATTTCGTGATATTTGATTGGAACAACAGTTTAACGGTATCAACAGGACCGTTTCTGTGTTTTGCAATAATTATTTCGGATAAACCTTTAGAGGTTGCTTTAATGCTTTCTTCTTCCTCGGATTCTTCAGGTTTTGCATAATAGTCCGCACGATATATGAACATAACTATGTCCGCGTCTTGCTCTATGGACCCTGATTCTCTCAAATCTGAGAGCATAGGGCGTTTGTCGTTTCTTGATTCAACTGCACGAGATAATTGAGAAAGTGCAATAACAGGAACATCAAGTTCTTTTGCAAGAATTTTCAACCCCCTTGATATTGCGGAAATTTGCTGCAGTCTGTCATCATTACTTGAACTTTCCATAAGCTGCAAGTAGTCTATTACAACAAGCCCCAGATCTTTTTCTTGTGATTTTAGTCTGCGGCATTTTGTTCTAACGTCTGTTAGTGTGCATCCGCCCGAGTCATCTATATAGATTTTTGCCTGACTAAAGCTATCCATTGCCATTGTAAGTTTATCCCAGTCTTTTTGCTGCATATTTCCTGTTTTTAGCCTTTGAGCATCAACTTCTGCATAGGAACATAGCATTCTTTGCACAAGTTGAGGGGCTGACATTTCAAGTGAGAATATACATACCGGAACTTTTTCGTTTATTGCAACATTCTGGGCGATGTTTAGTGCCAAAGCTGTTTTTCCCATTGCGGGACGGGCAGCGAGTATAATCAAATCCGATTTATTCAGACCGTTTAATAGCGTATCAAGCTCATCAAATCCTGTTCTTACTCCGGATAATTGATCTTTATTATTGTATCTGTCTTCAATTCTGTCATATGCGTCAAGTACCAAATCTTTTACGGGTTTAAGGTCAGAGGTATTTTTATTTGAACCTATCTCGTAGATAAGTCGTTCAGCTTTTTCTAAAGATGCCGAGCTTGGTTCCAAATCGTAACCGGTGCTGACTATCTCTGAGCCTGCAGTGATGAGTGCTCTTTTGGTTGCCTTTTCTGCAATAATTTTTGCGTAGTAAGCAACATTTGATGTGGTAATGGCATTTTGTGCAAGGTCATTTATATATGCTCTGCCTCCTGCTGCCTCCAGTTTGCCGTTATAACTTAAAACGTCAGATACCGATACGATATCAATATTATCGTTGTTATTGAACAGCTGGAGCATAGCCTCAAAAATGTACCTGTGTGCAGGCCTGTAAAACGCAGACGGCTGCACCGCATCAGATACTTTTGCAAGGCAGGCAGGATTAACTAAGATAGCTCCGAGAATCGCTTCTTCCGCTTCTATGTTTTGTGGTATCAGACTCTCATCGACAACTTTTGGTTTTGTTTTAACAGGCATAATCATTTCCTCTTTTTAATATATTAATACAGAAAAAATTCTTTGCCTGTGATTATTAAGTATATGTTTACAAAAAAAGACCAATTTATATAAAATTGGTCTTTTTTGTAACTTAGATTGTTTTATTTCACCGCTTCCGCGC
>JAFUUT010000325.1 GCA_017477685.1 bacterium
GTCACAGAGGAGAATGCTCCGTTGACTTTATATTCCAGAATTCAAAAAGAGGTTTCACAAACTCTTAAGGATATCTGTGAACTTCAAATAGAAGATAATGAAAGTGTTACCCCATTGTTAAAAAATAAATTAACCAAACATTTTGAGAGGGGACCTATTTCAAGTTTGCAAGCACGAGTAGTTGCTCAGAGTAATTTTGAGGTATTTGCTCCTAATGAAGGAGATTCTTATTCAAGGTTAAATCCGAATTTGCTTAATATTTTGTTTGATGCAAAATCAAGAAGCGGCAAAGATATGTTCAGACTTATGTTTGACGTATCTCATCAACATAATGAGCCTTTTATGCATAATTTATTTAAAGACGTTTTTTATGAAACAAAACGAATACCTCATCACTCTATATTGGTCGGGCATTCGAGAGTCGGGACAGGTTTTGAAGGTTTGCAGTCCGCTTATACTCTCCCTTTGTTATCCCGTTCTCAAATATCAAGGAATTTTTCAACTATTCGCAAACTGGGTTTGCGTGTGAGAGGGGATTATAAATATTTGGATTATGATTTCGGATTGTATAGTTCTGATACATATTTTACAGACTTTATGCAGGGAGGAGAGTTTAATAGCTGGTTAGAAGTCAAACCTTTTGCTAAAACAAAAGACAGGTTCGGTAATTTAAGAACCGGTGTAGGAATCTCTACAGGTACAAGGCATTCAACAGGCTATCTTGTCGGCGGAGTTGGTGTAAAGTATTCATATAAAAATTTGTGGACTCAAATGGAATATTCTGCCGCAAATGGCTCTAATGGCGCAGCGGGGTTGACTTCAAAGCACAGACAAGGTTGGTATGTTACTTTGGGGTATAAACTATCTAAAAAATTTGAAATCTTGGCTCGATTTGATGATTTTAATCCTGATAAATCCATTGGCGGTAATAATCGTCGTGAATATACCACCGGATTAAATTATTATATCAAAGGTCAGGCGTTGAAACTTGTTCTAAATTATATATTCTGTCAGGACAAAGCATTTCATAACAGCCACAGATTTATGCTCGGAGCACAGTTAGCTATTTAAGCAAAAAAGAAAGAGAAAGAATATTGTCTTTCTCTTTAGTGTACAGTTTGTGGGTTGTAAAATAAGTTTGTTAACTGCACCTTACACTTTAGTTGCAAAAACTAATCTCTAAATAATGTACATATAACTCCTTTTGTTCAATCTTTTCTTGTTTTTGTGTACTTATCCGTAAAATGAGCAATCTTTTCAATAATATTTTGAGAAATGATATGCTCTATTTTGCAAGCATTCTCGCTTGCTTCAGCTTTATCAATCTTTAAAACTTTCTCAAAGAAGTTCTCTAAGATATGATGTTTGCTATATATTTTTTGAGCTTGAATGATTCCGTCCTTTGTAATTGAAATGGCTTCGTAGCTGTTATAATTTATCAATTTTTTTGATACAAGTTTAGCCAGCGCTTCAGAAACAGAAGCTCTTGATACATTGAGCTCTCTTGCAAGCTCTGCTCCTTTAAGAGCTTTATTATTCATATGCGCAATATAT
This sequence comes from bacterium, assembly GCA_017477685.1. Lineage (GTDB taxonomy): Bacteria > Cyanobacteriota > Vampirovibrionia > Gastranaerophilales > Gastranaerophilaceae > Zag111. The sequence continues at coordinate 1,555 of JAFUUT010000325.1, forward strand.
ATTGCCTCTAAATAATCCTCTAAACCTGATGACAAGCTTTTTTCTTCAGTAATCATTTTTCGCCTTTCACAGAATAATTGTAAGGTGTACCTAACAAATTGTCAAGCCCAAGTTTTAAAAAATTTGACGAAGTGTAAAATGAAATACATAATGTCGGTGATGTCTCTTTTACTGAACTGTTCCTGCTATTACTCCTTTTAGCAGGATTTTTTTTGCAGGAATAATTGAACACATAGTAACAAATTATTCTTCCATAATTTCCCCTCTCCTAAAGCGTAGGAGAGGGGTAGGGGTGAGGTATTCGAACCGTTATTTAGGTACGCCCAAGATTTTTGTTTGTAGGACCAAAACGTATGAACAAAATAAAGGTACAATAAAAAGCCGGAAAGATTCTTTCCGGCATCGTAAATCATACACTACTTCACACATTCAAACTTTTAATCCGAGGATGATGTAATTTTACCTGTTATGAATGCTAATGCTATTGCTGCTGCTCCCGCAATTACACCAATCTTTCCGGCTTTGCCTTTGATAAGTGATTTTGCGGTATCTGTAATACATGTTAAGTGAGATGCAATATATTTAGCTGCGCCGTAAGCGATGCCTCCAAATGTTACAGCACCTGCTACTCTGCCAAGGTTTTGTTTTGTTTTCTCTCCTGTTGGTACGGCTTGGCCTGTTATTTTGGCAATATTATCTTCAGCAGAGTTTTTAGCATATGTTCCCAGTGTCAAAGCTTGGATAAAGCCTTGAACTTCTGAAC
>JAFUUT010000326.1 GCA_017477685.1 bacterium
CGGGCTTAATTGCTGATATTGCACTTATTGTTTACGGTTTAATATTATTTGCTTTATTTAAGATATTCGGAGTTGTTTTGACTCTTGCAGGCATTGCAGGTTTTGTATTGAGTATCGGTATGGCAGTTGATGCTAATATCTTGATATTTGAAAGAACAAAAGAAGAATTGAGAGCCGGCAGAAATCTGTTTACGGCTATCAATTCCGGATTTGACAGAGCTTGGGCAAGTATTTTCGATTCAAATATGACAACGATTTTGACCTGTGTAATCTTGTATTTCTTAGGTACAAGTGTTGTTAAAGGTTTTGCTCTTACTTTGTTTATAGGTATTTTAGTTTCATTGTTTACTGCGGTTACTGTAACAAGAAACTTGATGCACTTAATCTTTGGTACAGGAGAATTGAAATATCCGAGATTATTCGGTTTGAAACAAGAAGAAATCGGGCAGGCTGCTGTATTTGAAGAAACAAAGAGAGAAAAAGCTCGTTTTGGTATTTTGGACTAGAAAATAAGTAAAGAGGTAAAAATAAAATGTTTAATTTTAATAAAAACGGATTACATGTTGTTAAACACAGGGCATTATGGATGTGTATTTCAGCATTGCTTATTATTCCGGGCATTGTTGCGATGGTATATTCAATGATGACTTATCCGACTCATTCACCGCTGAGAGTTGGTATAGATTATACAGGCGGATCTATTTTGCAGTATGAAACGGCTGCTCAGGTGTCTAATGCTGATGTTGCAGCTACAACTGAAGCCCTTACTAAAGAGGGTATTACAAATACTTATATTCAGGTGTTGAAAGATACCTCAGGAAATTCTGAAGCTAAATCTATGATTTCAATAAGAACAAAATTTATTGATGAAGGTTCGGAAGATTCCTCAAAAATTACCCAAGTTGTTCAAGACAAATATAAAGATGCGCAGCTTGTACAATTTACATCTGTAGGTCCTACATTAAGCAGTGAGTTATTCAGAATGTCATTCATAGCATTACTTGTTGCAATTCTTGGTATAATTGCTTATATTTCATTTAGATTTGAATTTAAGTATGCGGTATCTGCAATTGCGGGGTTAATACACGATGTATTGTTTGTAATGGGTGTGTTTTCGATATTAGGTTTGTTCTTTAACGTAGAAGTTGATGGTTTATTCCTGACTGCGATTTTAACAGTTATAGGTTATTCTGTTAACGATACTATTGTTACATATGACAGAATCAGAGAAAACTTGAGATACAACGGGAAGAAAATGTCATTTGGCGAAATCGTTGATGCTTCCGTTCAACAGACTATTACAAGAAGTATTTGTACTTCAATGACAACATTCCTGGCATTGGCGGCTTTATATTTCTTTGGCGGAGTTACAACAAGAGATTTCGTACTTGCTATGATGCTAGGTGTTCTTGTCGGAACATATTCAAGTATTTTCTTCTGTTCAATGTTAATAGATTTTTGGATGGAAAGAGCGAATGCTCCGAAAAAACCTGCTATAGAAGGATAAAATTTCTAATAACTAACAGTAAAAAGGGCCGATTTATAACAATCGGCTCTTTTTTATGTCCCATTTCTTTGACCGCAAAGAAACGGGGCGGGGTAAATATAATTTCCCTCTCCTAAAGTGAAGGAGTGGGGTAGGAAAAGCTCAATCCCCTCGCCCCTTTGGGGATACAAAGCGAGGCACTGAGCGGATGCGAAGTGTGCGAGCCTGTATGCGTAGCTGAGGGGAGGGTGAGGGGCTGTATGCGAACCGTTATTTAGGTTCGCTCTTAATTTTTGCCGGTACGGCAAAAACGTATGAACAAATCACACATATCTTTTGCGAGCGGAACGATGCCGAAGGCAGCGTCGATAATAGTGTGTTTTTCTTTTCGGTTCACTTTTCTTTTTGCTTCACAATCAAAAAGAAAAGTGAACTATAAGTAGAGAAGTATATAACTTCCGATAGTATTGTTTACACAAAGGATAAATCTTCAAAAACAGAAGATGATTTCATCTTTTTCGGAGATTTTTTTTCAATATAATCTTTCAAAACATTGTATGTAACCAGACAAACCTGTTTATTAGCCTTTTGCTCGTATTCTCCTGCCATGTCAAAATCATTAAGAGCCATTTGCCTAAAAAAGTCTCGAAGTTTATACGGCATAAGCCTTTTATTATGCGGAACAAAATCATAACAATCCTTGCATATAATTCCACCTAAACCCGAAACGAAATACATTGATTCGTCTTCAACTTTTTTATGGCAGTGCAGACATCTGTCTAATTCAACGCAAAACCCTGACACTTTCATCATCTTTAACTGAAACTTTATAACAGAAATCAAAAGTTCCACTTCGTTTTTCGCTTCAGAAATTGCATTCAATGCTTTATACAAAATGTCATAAATTTCAGCTGCCCCCGGATCTTCCTCCAGTCCAAAATTATTAACAACTTCGGTCACATACATAGAATAAAAAATCTTGTCTAAATCACTTCTTGTTTTATTAAAAGTGTTCAAAACATCCGCCTGACAAATGGTGTCCAAGTTCTTTCCCTTGTGCAGCATAATCTTGTTGGCAACAAGCATATCCATTCTCGCTCCCAACTTGCTCTTTGGCTTTTTTACTCCCTTCGCCACTCCCCTTATAAGCCCTTTATCTTTGGAATACATAACTATAATTTTGTCTGACTCACTAAGATTATATGACTTAAGATTGATAGCATCTGTCACAAAATTATTCTGCATAAGTTTTATTTTATTTTTTATAGAACTAGCGTTTTGTACCTGTGCCGTGATATACACCACGCATCATCTGTTCAATTTCAGACTTGTTATCAGAATATTCAATAGCGGTTTCTTTACTGATTTTGCCCTCTTTATACAAGTTGAATAATGACATATTCATTGTAATCATCTTGTTGAATGAACCATTCTTAACAAGTTCATATATTGAATCCAATTCATCCTTTTGGATAAAATCTTTAACAGTTGAAGTAACCTGCAGCAATTCAACAGCCGGATATCTTGTTTTGCCGTCAGCAGAAGGAACAAGTTTTTGTGCAACCGTACCTCTCAAGTTTGCCGCAATTTGCTCTCTAATAAAATCTCTGTCTGTAGCCTCAAATAAGTTGATAATTCTTGATACCGTTTGAACAGCATCGTTTGTATGAATGGTTGATACTACAAAGTGACCTGTTTCTGCTGCGTTCAAAGCAGCTTCCACAGTAATCTTGTCACGAATTTCACCGATGAATATAACGTCAGGGTCTTGTCTTAATGAATATTTTATACCATCAGCAAAAGACGGAGTATCTATTAAAAGCTGTCTTTGAGAAATAATAGATTTTTTATTTGTAAATATATACTCAACAGGGTCTTCAATAGTAATAATATGTTTTGCGGTATTCATGTTGATATAGTCAATCAACGCAGCAATTGTTGTAGATTTACCCGAACCTGTAGGCCCTGTTACAAGAACCAAACCATTATTAAACCCTGCAAACTCTTTTAAGTCTTCAGGCACCATTAAATCATCAAATGTTCTGATATAATAAGGAATTACACGGAATGCCATTGCCGTTTTACCGAGTTGATGGCTTAAATTTACACGGAATCTGGAACACCCTTCAATTTCATAAGAAAAGTCTATATCAAAAAACTTTGATACTTTATCTTTCAAATTGTTAGGAGCAATTGACCTAATAATAAATTCCACATCTTCTGAAGTCAAAGGAGGAACATTTATCCTCATTATCTGTCCGGAAACTCTTATAGCAGGGCGTTCTCCGTCACTCAAATGGATATCGGAAGCACCTACAGAAACTGCCTGCTTTAAAAAATCTTCTATATAAAAACTTGAATCAGCCATAAACTCTCCTTACTTATTTTATATCAGTATATCATCTTTTATGATTTTGCACAACTACATTTGTATGATATTATTTTTTCGGTAAGAAAATGATAAATAGAGAACAGGTACAAGAATTTATACAAAATAAAAATTTCGTAATGTTTTTTGCATGTTTAGTCTATATGCTCGGCATTTTAGCATTTTTCAGTTCTTACCCCGCACTTCTTGCAGCTATTTTCACCATATTTTTGGCCATATTTTTAATTTTTGATTTGTTTGGAATAAAAAGAATTGCAATACTAATTTTTATCTTTTATTTCGGGTACTTCATTACATCTGCAAAAATAAAAAATCATGATGATCTTTTACCGCTTGCACCGTTAAACGGCACAATAGAAGGAAGAATAACAAGTATACCAAATTCAGGAGATAATACAAATATAAAGTTCACAATGGAAACCGAAAAGGTTGAAGACCAAAATGTTCAGGGTAAAATCTTTGTAACAATGCCCCTTAACAAAAGGACCAAAAGTCTTAATATCGGACAAAAAATTTCTATTTCGGGAAGCCTCAGACGGCCTTTTTATTCTTCCAACCCTTCACAATTTGATTATTCCTCATATCTAAAAAATTACAATATATTTACCGTATTTTATAATAATGACGGGAATTTCAGTTATACGGAAGATGAGTTGAGCTTAAAATGGAAATTCCTGAGAAAATTAAATACAACGAGAAATAAAATTCTGGAAGTACATTCACATTACCTAAAAAGCCCGAATCTGGAAATCTTGGGAGGCATAGTATTTGGTAATGATGCTGTTGCACCTCCGGATTATATAAAAAATTCTTTCATAAATTCAGGACTTTTACACATCCTTGCCGCCTCCGGAATGAATGTTGCATTTATTTTCACTTTTTTATTTTATATTCTTAAATTTTTGAAAGTACCATACAAGGCCCGCACAATTGCAGGCATCGGCGCTATAGTAATTTATACATTCATGACAGGACTTGGTCCGTCAGTGATAAGAGCCGCACTGATGTTAATATTTGTACTGATAGGTAAATTGATAGACAGAGATGCACACAGTATATCACTCCTTGCCCTTGTTGCAGTAATAATGCTCTTATATAATCCTGCATACATCAATGACGTAAGTTTCCAATTATCTTTTATGGTTACATTCGGCTTGATTACAACTGCAGATGTAATTTCTCAAAAATTCCCCAAAATACCGAATTGGATAAAAGCACCTGTAATTATTCCGATAATCGCACAAATTTGGGTTATACCTATTCAAATGTTTTACTTTAATACCATAAGCATATATTCCATATTTGCGAATATTGCCGGTGCAACAGTATTAAGCGCTATAAGCTTCTTAGGCTTTATAAGTTCTTTACTTGCAATTTTTAAGCCTGTATCAGAATTTGTATGTATGACTTTCGACTACTTTACGGAATATTTATTAAATATACTCATAAATATATCAAACTTCTTTGGCAATTTGCCGCACTGCATACTGCAAACAACACACCCGCACATACTGCAAATACTTTTATACTACATGGCAATTTTAACAGTTACATATCTGCTTAAACAAGAAAAATACCAAAAAGCATTAAAGGTCGGAATTATTTGCTCAATAATTTTAATTATTTCAACAATTCATCCAATATCAAAGAAGCTTGAAATAATTACATTTGATGTCGGAAACGCAGATTGTTTTATGATTAAAACCCCTCAGAACAAATACTTCTTCATAGATACCGGCAAAAGTGCATATAAAAGCGGGAACACTCAAGCCAAAATTATAATGCTGAAATACTTGAAAGACAGGGGTATCAAAAATATTGAAGGAGTAATCGTTACACACTTTGATAATGACCATGCCGGCGGGACAAAAGATTTTATTGAAAATACAAATATCAAAACACTCTACCTGAATAACACCGAACGAACAACAGAAACATCAAAAGAAATATTTAAAACCATTGAAAATAAAAATCAAAACACAAAAATTGTTCAAAACAACGAAGAAATATATTCTGAACCGGATTTGAACATAAAAACTTTTAAGGCAGATTTTGCAGGCCGCGATAAATCTAATGAAAATTCAACCATAACATTATTAACATACAAAAACTTTAATACATTGTTTATGGCAGATGCAAACACTGATTCTTTCAATCAAATAAAAAGTTATATCCCGCAAAATATTGAAATACTGAAAGTCGGTCACCACGGCGGCGCAGGCGTAGCAGACAAAGCTATGACAGAATACTTGAATAATAAAGTTTCTATCATTTCAACAGGAACAAACTACTTCGGACATCCGAATAAAGGAACTCTTGATATTCTCAGAAATACAAAAATTCTAAGAACAGACACTTTAAAATCCATAAAAATAAGTTCTGACGGAGAAACATATAAAATATATTCATATGATATCCATGACAAAAAATATAAATTCAAAGAAAAATTTCAAACAAAATAGAATTTAAAATTGTAATATATTGACCAAATTAATGTATGTTTTACACTTATTCACAATTAGAGAAACAAGGCTATTTACAAGGGTTTCCGTCAATTGACACTGTGCATAATACATCCGGCGGGGTTGAATTTTAAAATTTTTGTAATATAATCGAAACATAAACAAATCCGATTAAGGGAAAATTTACCAAGGGAAAGTGTAGAGGAGTAACTTTTGAGGATTAACAATTTACAACTAGAGGATTTACGTTTTGAAAAAATTACTACTATTAACTACGGCATTTGTGCTAATGTTGTTTTCACAAGTGCAAGCAGCGAGTATAGACACCGTAAAAGCTGCAATAGTAAAGTATTCTATTGAAATGGGTGTTGATCCGGCAATTACATTGAGTATTGCGAAAACGGAATCAGGTTTTAGACACGAAGCAAGAAGTTCACATGGTGCAGTAGGAGTATTCCAGCTTATGCCTTCAACAGCAAGAAGAATGGGGCTGAACCCGTATTCTCTTGAAGACAATATCAAGGGCGGAATAATGTACTACAAGTCTATGTACAAAATGTTTGGTTCAATGCAATTAGCATTAGCCGCATACAATGCAGGACCGGGGAATGTTAAGCGTTACAATGCAATTCCACCGTTTGCGGAAACACAAAGATTCGTAACTAAAATCATGACAAACTATCACTATTTGAAAGCTCATACCGATCCGGCCGTTGTAGCTTATCAAAATAGTTTGAAAGAAAAAGATAATATTACTTCTACAAAGACAAACGAACAGAAATTACCGTCAAAGGATTTTGTAGTTGCAACAGCAATTCAAGAAGAAAAAGCTGCACAGGTTGTAGCAAGTGTACAGCAAAAACTTAATGTCGCTCAAGCTGCAGCAAACACAACCACAAGTGCTTCTCAAATTATGGCAAATGCACCTAAAAAAGCACCTGTTCCAAAATCGGGAAGATTTAATAA
>JAFUUT010000327.1 GCA_017477685.1 bacterium
GAATCTAAAAATGATTACCCTGAACCGAATGAACTTATTCAAGAGTTTGAAGATTGCGGATTTAAAATGTTAAAGCGTAAAGATTTTTTGTTTGGTGTAATTTCTGCACAAGTGTTTATAAAGGGATGAATGTAAATTTATACAAATCTATAAAAGTATGATTATATAAGGTTTTTAGGGGGTATGGCTAAAAACCTTATATTTTGCAATATATTTAAACTTGTGTTATTTGCAATATTGCTAAAACTCTTTCATAGTCAAACATTCCTCCAATTACATCTTTATTGTAAAATTTTATTAAGAAAGATTAAAAAATTATTGTACTTTTTACCCTAAATTTCTTGACTATTAATATTGAAGTAATAAGATTAGAGAACATGCAAATGTAAAAGTGGGGCAAAGTGTGCCCAAAAATAGAAGTCATTGGAAGTTTGACTATGAGCGGATTTCAACCACTTTACAAAACCCATGAAATTGCATTATTTGTTCATTAAGAACAGAGGGTTTACAGCCATAAGTTAGAAAATTTTTTGTAGTACGTACACCATTTATTTATGAGGTGATTTAATGTCTGAGACAAAATACGCAAAAAGAGTAACGCCAATGGGTATTCCTCATACTCGTTTGGACGATTTACCCGATCTTATTGAGGTGCAAAAAAAATCATTTGAATGGTTTTTAACAGAAGGTTTGAAGGAAGAATTACTTGCTTTTTCTCCTATTAAAGACTATACAGGAAGATTAGAATTGCACTTTTTGCCAAACTATACTTTCGACAATGCAAAGTATACAATTGAAGAGGCAAGAATTCATGACGCAACTTATGCAAAACAATTGCGCGTTATGATTAGATTAGTTAACCGTGACAGCGGTGAAATTAAAGAACAAGAAGTTTACATCGGCGACATTCCGACAATGACTGACAAAGGTACATTCATTGTAAACGGTGCGGAACGTGTAATCGTTTCTCAAATCGTTCGTTCTCCGGGTGTTTACTTTGACAAAACCATTTCTCCAAACGGAAAGCGTTTATATAACGCTACAATGATTCCGAACCGTGGAGCTTGGGTTAAATTTGAAACAGATTCTAACGATGTAATTCACGTTAAAATTGACAAAAACAGAAAAATCTTAGCTACAACATTGTTAAAAGCTATGGGTATCACTGTTCAAGAAATGGAATCAAAATTCACTCACTTTGATTTCTTGAAGAAAACTCTTGAAAAAGATACAGCTGAAACAACAGATGAAGCTTTAATAGATTTGTACAAAAAATTGAGACCGGGAGATCCTGCATCTCCTCAAGGCGGACGTCAGATTTTGGAATCAAGATTCTTTGATGCTAAAAAATATGATATAGGCCGCGTTGGTCGTTATAAATTGAACAGAAAGTTGAACTTGAATATTCCTAACAACCAAAGAACATTGACAGTTGAGGATATAGTTTCAACTATTGAATATTTGATTAATTTAACATATGACGAAGGTACATTGGATGATATTGACCACTTGGGTAACAGACGTATCCGCTCAGTCGGCGAACTTCTTCAAAACCAATTCAGAGTTGGTCTTTCAAGAATCGAAAGAATTGTTAAAGAAAGAATGACACTTCAAGATTCTGAAACATTAACTCCGTTGAATTTGTTGAACACTAAACCGTTAGTTGCTTCATTAAAAGAATTCTTCGGATCATCACAATTATCTCAGTTTATGGATCAAACTAACCCGCTTGCTGAATTAACTCACAAAAGACGTATTTCAGCTTTAGGGCCTGGCGGTTTGCAAAGAGAAAGAGCAGGTTTCCCTGTTCGTGATATTCACCCTTCTCACTACGGACGTATTTGTCCTATTGAAACTCCGGAAGGTCCAAACGCAGGTTTAATTGGTTCTTTGGCTACTCACGCAAGAGTTAACGATTACGGTTTCATTGAATCACCATTCTTTGTTGTAAAAGATGGTGTTGTAACTGATGAAGTTGTTTATATGACAGCGGATGCCGATGAAAACTATCGTTGCGCACCTGCCGATGTTAAATTAACTAAGGACAGAAGATTTGTGGAAGAAGTTGTTCCTGCAAGATATCGTTCTGAATTTATTATGACAGAAGCATCAAAAGTTGACTATGTTGGTGTTTGTCCTATTCAGATTATCTCAGTTGCAACATCAATGATTCCGTTTATTGAACACGACGATGCTAACCGTGCATTGATGGGTTCTAACATGCAGCGTCAAGCAGTACCTCTTTTGATTACAGAACGTCCAAGAGTTGGTACGGGTCTTGAATCTCGTGTTGCAAAAGACTCAGGTATGGTTATCGTTGCTGATGTTGACGGTACAGTTGAAAAGGTTGTCGGTGAAGAAATCGTTATCAGAGATCAACACGGCAAATCTCATTCATATATGCTTATGAAATATGTAAGAAGTAACCAGGATACTTGTATTAACCAAAGACCTATCGTTCACGAAGGTGATAAGGTTAAAGCAGGTGATGTAATCGCTGATGGTGCTTCTACATGCGGCGGAGAACTTTCATTAGGTAAAAACATCTTGGTAGCTTATATGCCTTGGGAAGGTTATAACTATGAAGACGCGATTTTACTTTCTGAAAGATGTGTTCATGATGATATCTTTACATCATTGCACATTGAAAAATTAGAAATTGAAGCTCGTCAGACAAAACTTGGACCTGAAGAAATTACTCGTGAAATTCCGAATGTATCAGAAGATGCACTTCGTCATTTGGATGAACGCGGTATTGTTCGTATAGGTGCAAGAGTTTACCCTGATGATATTCTTGTCGGTAAGGTTACACCGAAAGGTGAATCTGAACATCCGCCTGAAGAAAAACTTTTAAGAGCAATCTTTGCTGAAAAGGCAAGAGATGTAAAAGATAATTCATTGAGAGTTCCGCATGGCGGTGGCGGCAGGGTACTTGACGTAAAAGTATTTGACAGAGAAAAAGGCGACGAATTACCGCCTGGTGCTAACACTGTTATTAGGGTATATGTTGCGCAAAAACGTAAAGTATCTGTCGGTGATAAACTTTCAGGACGTCACGGAAACAAAGGTATTGTTTCAAGAATTCTTCCAAAAGAAGATATGCCTTTCTTACCTGACGGAACTCCTGTAGATATCGTATTGAACCCACTTGGTGTACCTTCTCGTATGAACGTAGGTCAAACTTATGAATTGTTGTTAGGTTTGGCTGCATACTTGACTGGTAAACACTATGAGGCTCCTTCATTCGATGAAATGTACGGTGAAAATGAATCTGAAATCGTTACAAAAGGCGAACTTTTAGAAGGTATTAAAAAATCAGGTGCAACATGGGTTGGCGAAGACGGTAAGGTTACACTTATTGACGGTAGAACCGGTGAACCGTTTGACAGACCTGTTGCTGTTGGTTTGACATACTTCTTGAAACTTGTTCACTTGGTTGATGATAAGATTCACGCTCGTTCAACAGGTCCTTATTCACTTGTAACTCAACAACCGTTAGGTGGTAAAGCACAATTCGGCGGTCAGAGATTTGGTGAAATGGAAGTTTGGGCATTAGAAGCTTACGGTGCTGCATATACTCTTCAAGAAATGTTAACTATCAAATCAGATGATGTTAACGGAAGAAACAGAGCATATGAAGCAATCGTTAAGGGTGATAATATCCCAAGACCTGGTATTCCGGAATCATTCAAGGTACTTGTAAGAGAATTACAAAGTATCGGTTTGGATATTACGGTAGCGAAAAAAGACGGAACTGAAGTAGACTTGATGACAGATATGGACGACTTGAGAAAAGCTGCTCCAAAACGTACTCTGTCAGATGTTGATTCTGAATTGTTAAATATTAATTTCTTTGAATCAACTTCAAGTTTCGGTGATCTATAGTAAATTTTGGCGGGGAATTTTTCCCCGCACAACATAAAGGAGAAAATTAAAACAATGTCAACAAGTATAGATTATTTTGACTATATACGAATAAGTATAGCGTCTCCGGAAAGGGTGCTTCAGTGGTCACACGGTGAAGTAACAAAACCGGAAACAATCAACTACCGTACATTAAAACCGGAAAGAGACGGCTTATTCTGCGAAAGAATTTTCGGGCCTACAAAAGACTGGGAATGTTATTGCGGTAAGTACAAAAGAGTAAGACACAAAGGTATTATATGTGAACGCTGTGGTGTTGAAGTTACTGATTCAAAGGTAAGACGTCACAGAATGGGTCATATCAAATTGGCTGCTCCTGTTTCACATATTTGGTTTTTGAAAGGTATTCCTTCATATTTAGGTTTACTTTTGGATATGACTTTGAAAAACCTTGAACAAGTTATCTATTTCAACAGCTATGTTGTTTTAGATGGCGGAGATTCAGATTTCAAAAAGCTTCAATTGTTAACAGAAGAAGAATATGAAGACTATATGGCTGAACATGAGGATTCTACTTTAAAAGTAGGCATTGGTGCAGAAGCTATTAAAGAACTTCTTTCAGAAATTGATACAAAAGCTTTAGCAGATGAAATCAGAGCCGAATTAGAAGGTAATGTTTCAGCTCAAAAGAAAGCTAAATTAATCAAGAGATTAAGATTATTAGACAATTTAATTTCATCAGATACAAATCCTGCTTGGATGATTATGGATGTAATTCCTGTAACTCCTCCGGATTTAAGACCAATGGTTCAGTTGGACGGCGGCAGATTTGCAACATCTGATTTGAATGACTTATACAGACGTGTAATTAACAGAAACAACCGTTTACAAAGACTTTTGGAAATGGGAGCTCCTGAAATTATCGTAAGAAACGAAAAAAGAATGTTACAAGAAGCAGTTGATGCTTTGATTGATAACGGCAGACGCGGAAGAACAGTTGTCGGCCCTAACAACAGAGCATTGAAATCTTTATCTAACATTATTGAAGGTAAACAAGGTCGTTTCCGTCAAAACTTGTTAGGTAAACGTGTTGACTACTCCGGTCGTTCAGTTATCGTTGTAGGTCCTTCATTGAAATTAAATCAATGCGGTTTACCAAAAGAAATGGCAATTGAATTGTTCAAGCCATTCGTAATTAATAAATTAATAGAAAGAGGATACGTTCAAAATATTAAATCTGCTAAGAAAAAGATTGAGCGTTCGGATCCTGTCATCTGGGATATCTTAGAAGAAGTTATTGACGGACATCCGGTATTATTGAACCGTGCTCCAACGCTTCACAGATTAGGTATCCAAGCATTTGAACCAAAATTGGTAGAAGGTCGTGCAATCCAACTTCACCCGTTAGCTTGTACAGCATTCAACGCTGACTTCGACGGTGACCAAATGGCTGTTCACGTTCCGTTATCAATCGAAGCTCAGGCTGAAGCAAGAATGTTAATGCTTGCTACTAACAACTTACTTGCTCCTGCAAACGGAAAACCAATCGTTTCTCCTTCACAGGATATGGTCTTGGGTATGTATTACTTAACTACTATGAAAGACCCTAATCAAGAAGTTCAAGGTTACTTCTACAGTTTTGAAGATGCCATTGCTGCATTTGAAGTAAAAGTAATCAAACTTCACGACAAGATTGTTGTTAGAGATGAAAAAGGTGAAAGAATTGAAACTACAGTTGGTAGAATCATCTTTAACCAAGAAATTAGAAAAGCACTTGTATAGTAAAAATAGATTCTTCGGGTTCGTCATTCAGAGCCCGACAGGGCGAAGAATCTTATAGATGAACCCTCTGAATGACAATAAAAGTAGTAGGTTGGGTTAAATCCCAACAATAAAAAGGAATAACGAAATGGAAATGACATATACACATGCAAAGAAAACACCTGATTTCATTAACAAACAGATGGACAAGGGTTCTTTAAAGAAGCTGTTAGGTCAAATGTATTTGGAATATGGCGGAGCAAAAGAAGCTAATCTTGCTGACTCATTAAAAGCTTTGGGTTACAGATATGCAACCGTTTCCGGTACAACAATTTCAATTGCAGACTTATCGGTTCCACCTGAAAAGAAAGCGTTATTGAAAGAAGCAGAAAAGGAAATTGAAGTATCTCAAAACAGATACTTAAAAGGTGAAATTACCGAAGTTGAAAGATATACAAAGGTTATTGACACTTGGGCAGAAACAACTGCTAAATTAACAGAACAAGTTGTTCAAAACTTCGACAGATTAAATCCGGTTTATATGATGGCATTCTCCGGAGCCCGTGGTAACTTGTCACAGGTTTCACAGTTAGTCGGTATGAGAGGTTTGATGGCTGATACACAGGGTCAAATCATCGACTTGCCGATTAAGTCAAACTTTAAAGAAGGTTTGTCTGTTACAGAATATATCATTTCATCTTACGGTGCAAGAAAAGGTCTTGTAGATACAGCGTTAAAAACAGCTGACTCAGGTTATTTGACCAGACGTTTGGTTGACGTTGCTCAAGACGTTATAATCAGAGATGAAGATTGCCATACTGATAAATACATTGATTTGAAACCTATTACAGATGGTGATGCAGTTGTAGTTCCTTTGATTGACAGACTGTTAGGAAGAACTGTTGCTCAAGATATTACTGATGCGGACGGCAATGTAATTATCACTAACGGTACAACATTAAATAGAGATGATATTAAGAAAATTTCAAGTCTTGATTTACAAGAATTAAAGGTTCGTTCCGCATTAACTTGTGGTTTGGAATACGGCGTATGCCAAAAATGTTATGGCTGGGCAATGACAACTCAAAAATTGGTTGATGTCGGTGAATCAATCGGTATTATCGCAGCTCAATCAATTGGTGAACCTGGTACACAGTTAACAATGAGAACATTCCACACAGGTGGTGCTGTTGGCGTTAAAGAAGCTATGAAAGAAATTAAAGCTCATGAAGCAGGTACAGTAATTTCTAAGATTAAAACAAGAGAACTTAGAACCCGTCACGGTGATGTTGTTCAAGTTGCAATGTATGAAGCTGATTTGGAAGTTAAAGGTGAAAAGAGAACTACCAAATATCATATTCCTGCAGGTGCAACAGTGTTTGTCAAAGATGGTGACAAAGTTACAAAGGGCTTTAAAATGGCTGAACATGCTCCTCAATCAAGCAGTGATTCAAGCCGTTTGACAGAAAAGGCTCAAAAGGATATTATTTCTGACATTAGCGGTGAAGTTGTATTTGAAGGCTTCAAGGCTGACGAAAAGAAAGACAGACAAGGTAACATCTTGAGAACAACTAACAAACAAGGTATTGTTTGGGTAATGGGCGGTGATGTTTATTCACTTCCTGCCGGTTCTAAAGTTCTTGTAAAAGATAAACAAGCTGTTACTGAGGGCGAAAAATTGGCTGAAACTTTAACTATCTGCGAACACGGCGGAGAAGTTAGAGTCGGAAGCGATTTAGTAATAGAAGATGACAAATTTGACGGTAAGAAGATTAAAAAGATTGTTTCCGGTAAGGAATTAACAATCGTTATTGCATCTTTGAACCCTGCAAATGCTTCATTTGAACAAACTAAGAAAGAACAAATCTGGACAGTTGATAAAACAGGTGAAAAATATATTGTTAAAGCTCTTGTTGATACAACAGTTGAAAACGGTATGATTATCGCCGAACTTATTGATGATGAATGTTCAGTTTCTTCTTCAGGTGAAATCAGATACGTTGACGTTGAAGTTGACGATAATCAAATTATTACAAAACCTGGTAAAGTTGTATTTATTCCGGAAGAAATACACCAAATCAATAAAGATTCTACTTTAAAAATGGTAGAAAACGGTACTGCGGTTACTGCAGGTACTGAAGTTGTTAAAGACGTTTATTGTCATATTGATGGTGTTGTTGAGTTCAAAGAATACAACGATGTTATTCACGAAGTAACAATCAGACCTGGTGAAGTTCATACATTATCAAGTATTCAAGAGTTGAAGGTTGATGAAGGTGAAGTAGTTAAGAAAGGTACTGTAATTGCTGACGGTATAAAAGCAAAGGCAACTTCAGTTGTTACAATTATGGAATCTTCAGTTGATGATTTGGCTTCAATAGATGATTTGGATGAAGAAATGGATGTTTCTATGGGCATTGATGAAGAATCTATTGAAAATCAACCTGTACAAATCTTGGTTAGACCTGTTCAGGTATTGGATATTGAGCCAAAAGATGTATCAATCAAATTTGAATCTACTGATGAATTGATTGATGTTGTTCCTGTTACTCAATTACAATACAAAGACGGTGCAAGAGTTAGAAATATTGACGGTGCTACTATTACAAGAACAAGTTTGGTTCTTCAAATGCAAGGTTACTTGTCACACTTAAAAGGTGTTGTAGAACTTGATTCTAAGGGTGAATTGAGAGTTGTTGTATTAGAAAACCTGATTGTTCGTCGTGAACTTGAAGGATCAAATGCAAAATCTCTTCAAACAGAACTTCTTGTAAAAGACGGTCAAGTAATTGAACCAAAAACACCGGTTGCAAAAACTCAATTACTTGCAATGCATGATGCTGTTGCATCAATAAAAGACGGCGATGAAGAAGCAAGAAGATTACTTTTAATATCTGAAGATTCACTGTCAACAGTTTCTGTAAAAGGAAAAGCTGTTGTTAAAAAAGGTGATATCGTTAAGAGTGAACAGGTTCTTGCAGAAAGCGGCGAAACGGCTCCTGTTTCAGGTATTGTTACGGAAGTTGGAAAAGGCAAAATTGCTATCAGAATCGGTCGTCCGTACTTGATTAGTCCTGGTACAATGTTAATTGTTAACTCCGGAGCTTTGGTTCTCAGAGGTGATTTACTTGTATCATTGACTTATGAAAGAGAAAAAACAGGCGATATCGTTCAAGGTTTGCCAAAGGTTGAAGAACTTTTGGAAGGAAGAAGACCAAAAGATTGTGCAATCCTTGCTGAATATGACGGAACAACTAAGATTGAAGTTGATGAAAACGGTTTCCCTAGATTATATTTAATCGATGATGAAAACGGAACATCTTCTGAAATCAAATATACTATTGATGCTAATGTTATTGTTGCAAACGGCCAAAAAGTTGTAAAAGGTCAGGCACTAACTTCAGGTTCGCCTGATCCGCACGATGTAATGAGATTACGCGGCCCTGAGGCAGCTCAACAATACTTGGTAGACGAGGTACAAAGAGTATATCGTTCTCAAGGTGTTGAAATTTCTGACAAACACATCGAAGTTATTGTTCGTCAAATGACTAAGAAAGTTAAAGTTCTTGATGCAGGTGATACAAACTTGTTGCCTGGTGAATTGATTGAAGTTCAAACTTTTGAAAAGGAAAACAAAGATGCTCAAGATGCCGGCAAAACTCCTGCAACTTGTGAACATATGTTGTTAGGTATTACAAAAGCTTCCTTGAATACTGAATCATTCATTTCAGCAGCTTCATTCCAAGAAACAACAAGAATTCTTACAGAAGCAGCTGTAGAAGGTAAAAAAGACTTGTTAAGAGGTTTGAAAGAAAACGTAATTATCGGTCGTTTGATACCTGCAGGTACAGGATTCCATCACTTAATCAATGCAAATGAAGAACGTGAAAAGGAAGAAAGAAAGCAAGCTGCAAGCCAAAGAAATCAGGCAAGAAAACCTTCCGCAATTTTGGAAGAAA
>JAFUUT010000328.1 GCA_017477685.1 bacterium
TTTACACATTAACCCTTTACGTATTAATTATAACATAAAAGTTTTTCCATTACCAGTTATAAAACCGGACAATATTTTTTTTTGTTAGTACAAAAGGCTTTTTATTGTAAATTTTTGTTAAGATTATATGTTTTTATAATATTGTATTTTTTAAAATAAAATTTTGACAAAATTTTGCGTTTTTATGATAAAATTTTTTTATGATTTTAATTGGCGAAAACATACATATAATCTCTAAAAAGGTCAAAGAAGCTTTAGAAAAAAAAGACGAAAATTTTGTCAAAAATTTGATAAAAATTCAAGAAAAAATGAATTGCATTGATTTGAATGTCGGGCCTGCAAAAGGAAAACTTGACAAGATTTTTGAATGGCTTTGTCCGTTAGTTGAAGGACAAAATATCTCTTTTGATTCTTCAAATTTTGATGCTATAGAAAGCGGGTTAAAGTTATTACATAATTGTACAAAGTGTTTCATAAACAGTTCTACTGCAGATAATGACAAACTGAGCAGGTTCTCTGATTTGGCAATGAAATACAATTGCAACCTGATTATACTTGCAATGAAAAGAGAAACAGGAATACCAAAAAGCGCCGAAGGAAGAATGGAACATATCTTTGAAGCATATGAAAAATGTATTGAAAAAGGTATGGATTCTCAAAAAATATTCTTTGATCCGCTTGTATTGCCAATAAAAGTTGATAATACACAAGCAATTGAAGCATTGAATACTATAAAAATGGTAAATGAAAGTTTTGATCCGAAAGCAAATACTATCATAGGACTTTCAAACATCTCTAACGGAGTGCCTCAAGAAATTCGTCCGCTGATTAATAGAGTCTATTGTGCAATGGCTTTAGGTGCAGGATTGAACTCCGCAATTGTCGATGCAAAAGATTTTGAACTTCAAAGAATAATAAATATAATAGAAAACAAAAAACCTAATTCAAGTACAGATGAACTTTATATTAAAATAGCAAATGCTATTGAAAATTTTGAAGAAATAGAAGAAATATCATTTGACAAAAATGATATTGAGCAGGAAAATATAATTAAAACAACAGCGATTTTATCAGGTAAAAAAATATACTCTGATAGCTTTGCACAAGTATAAAATTTATGGTATTATTAGTCAGATAATTGAGTTTTAAGAATATGAAAATTAAGAAGAATTTATTAACGGCAATTTTAATATCAACACTGGCAGTATCAGGAACATGTGCAAATGCACAAATGTCCCCGCAAGCAAGTGTTTTGTATCAGGAAGCATGCAGCGCAGAACACCAGCAAGATTTGAAAGAAGCTATCTCAAAACTTGAACAGGCGATTGAGATTTCAGGCGGAGAGGCTATGCTTTATACTAAACTGGCAGGTATTTATGCAGAAATTGATGAGTATGACAAGGCTTTAGCGAATTATCAAAAAGTTATTGCCATAAATCCTGATGATGCTTTTATTTATATAAGTGTGGGAAGTATTTACGAAAGTCAAGGTAAGTATAAACAGGCACTTGAAGCATACAACAAAGCTCTGGATATTTTCCCGGAATATAAATACAATTACTTCAATATTGGTAATGTACAGTACCAACTAGGCAATTATAAAGAAGCCGTCAAAAATTATTCGGCATTCTTAGAAACATATTCCGGTCATTCAGAAGCAAGAGAAAACCTTGCAAATTCTTATCTGGCAGTAAAAGATTTCTCAAATGCCGAAAAACAATATTCACTAATATATGACAAAAATCCGGATTCTTTCAAGGATCAATACGGATACGGTATTTCATTATTGAATACAAATCAACCCGATAAAGCCATTGCATTTTTGGAAAAAGCTATTGAAATAGATGCCGATAACAATGCGGCACATTTAGGACTTGCTCAAGCATATCAAGATTTAGGCAGAAATGATGTTGCATATCAACAATATCAAATTGTTCTTAAAAATGTTCCAAACCTAAACAATGTAAGATTGGATTATGCAAATCTTCTTGCGAACATGGATAAAAATACCGAAGCATTAGAGCAGTACAACATGTACATAAAAGCATATCCGGAAGACGTAAAAGGTTATATTGCAATTGCGGAAACTTATCAGGATTTAAAAAATTATGATAAAGCGATTGAGAATTTCTTAACAGCTCAAAGCAAGGACCCTGACAACATAGAAACCAAAAAGAGCCTTGCAAATTGTTACCACAACAAAAAAGATTATGATGATGCCTTAAAATATTATGATGAAATACTTGAAGTTCAACCGGATGACTTTAACGTAAAATTCAACAGGGCGCTTGCATTACACGCATTAAAACAATACGATAAAGCAATCACATCATACAAAGAACTTTTGAATATTAAAAATGAAAAATCAATAAAAGAGAATTTAAATAATGCTTTAGTTTCACAGGGACATGAACTTGTTGAAGACAAAGATTATAAAAATGCAATTTCAATATTCAAAGAAGCCATAAAAGGCGGCTACAATGACGGATACGTATATTATGGTCTGGCAAGAGCGTACAAAGGGCTTGGAGAAAACAGCAAAGCCTCAGACAATTATGAAAAAGCAATTTCAATAAATCCTGAAAAAACTTTGTACAGCGCAGAATACAGTGATTTCATTTCTTCGCTTTATTCTTCACAAATCAATGTTCAAACTCTTGAACAACCAAAAGAACTTCCATCTATCAATTTGAGCATGGATAATCAAAATGATGTAAAGAAAGCTGATTCAAAACAACAAACATCATCCGTCGCAATAAAAAAGAATGAGGACTTCATTGCAGAGGGTGATAAAAATTACAAGAGCAACAACTATGATGCCGCTGTAAAAAATTATCAAGATGCACTACAGCTTGTACCGGACGATGAAGTAACTTTGTTAAAGATTGGTAATATCTACAAATTAAAAGAAGATAACACTAAAGCAATCAACTTCTATCAAAAAGCTATCATAGTCAATCCTGATTACACGGACGGATGGTTTAATCTTGGACTTGCATATGCGAACGAAAATAATTTAATTGAATCTGAAAAAAGTTTTGAAAAAGTAATAGAACTTGATTCTGATTACAATTTTGGGTATGCATATTATGCACTCGCAATGGCATTGGAGCATCAAGGTAAAAAATCAGAAGCAATTAAGAATTACAAAACCTTTATCAAACATAATAATGACAAAGATTTGATAAACTCTGTTCAGGAAAAGATTAAAGAATTACAATAAGGTATTATGATAAAGAAATTACTATTAACAATAACAATGCTTTTTGTAATGGCGTTTACTTGCGCATGCGACAGTAGCCAATCTTATATTGTCTTCAACAAGCACCCGTTTACAAGTGAGACTATGACATCTTCGACAAATGTCTTTTCACCGGGGGAAAGGATTTATTACCTTATAACAACCCCTCAAACTGTAGAAACAAAAAGATTTTTAATCCAAGTTTATAAAATGGGTGATAAAGAGAGACTGGGATATGATTTAGTATGGGGAAAGCAAGTCAAAATTCGTGATGAACAGGTATATTATTATACTGATTATATTGTTTTGAATGAACGAGGAGCGTACGTAATGAATGCATACTCCAAAGATAACCCTACACAACTTTTATCATCTAACGAATTCTACATCAAATAGAAGTTGGGTGAGGGGCTAGGTAAAAATGAGGAGCGTTTATACATACCCCCATGACACCTGAACAGATCTTATTGTCCTTGAGAGGACAAAATAAAAGGCGGACAAATTATGTCCGCCGGATTTACAAACTATCTCTTCTCATTCCAAAATTATTCTATTGCAGAGAAGTTCTCCACAAAGAATCATTAAACTTGTTTTGTTGATTATTTATTTCATCAGCTGACAAAGCAACGTTATGAGGAGCAAAAACAAATACTCTGTCGCCAACTTTTTTAGGTTTACCGTTCAAAGCTTGAGAAGCACCGCAAACAAAGTCAATAGTTCTTTGAGATTGTTCATTATCAAGCAAGTGAAGGTTTAGCATAACAATTTTTCTATCTTTTAGGTGTTGAACAATTGTAGCAGCATCATCAAATGAACGAGGTTCAATTACAACAACTTCATTTCCGCCTCTGTTAAAGGTTGGATGATCAACAACTTTTGGACGTTCAGGGAATCTTTCAACAGGTACAGGGGCTTTTACCGCACTGCCATCTTCTTCTTCATAATATTCTTCTTCGTTTATAACATCAAACGGATCTTCTTCACCGCGAAAACCGTCCATTACAAAATCTACAACCTTTTTAAAACTTTCTGCAATTGCCACCTTTGTTCTCCTCCGTTTATTCAAATAGTTTTCTACCAATCCTTAGCATTGTCGAACCGTTACGAGCTGCTATTTTATAATCCTGACTCATACCCATTGATATTTCCTTCAAATCGCAATTATATCTTTTATTTAACTCATTTCTAATATCGACTACTCCTGAAAATAACTTTTCAAGTTCATCTTGCGGGGCTCCTAATGGGGCCATGTTCATAATCCCGACGATTTCTGTTCCTGAAAGACTACTCAAAGACTCAAACTGAGAAAGCAATTTGTCAGGCGAAAATCCAAATTTTTGTTCTTCGTTCGCATTGTTAACCTGCAAAAGAATTTTTTGTTTAACCCCAAGTTCCAATGCTCTTTGAGAAATACATTGTGCCAACTTTAACGAATCAACAGAATGTATATATTCAAAAACACAGACAACGTGCTTTACTTTATTAGTTTGAAGATGACCGATAAAGTGAAAAGTGGAATTCTGTCTGATTTCTTGAGACAAAGTTTCAATCTTTTCGCACGCTTCCAGCGCT
This sequence comes from bacterium, assembly GCA_017477685.1. Taxonomy (GTDB): domain Bacteria; phylum Cyanobacteriota; class Vampirovibrionia; order Gastranaerophilales; family Gastranaerophilaceae; genus Zag111. The sequence continues at coordinate 4,814 of JAFUUT010000328.1, forward strand.
CTGGATTCTCCGAAATCACGTAATCCGGCTTTGTATGCAGCTTCTATTGCATCCTTGCCGAAATACTTCGTAATTGCGATTATTTTAGGTTTACAAGGTTCGATTTCTTCTTGTATTCGTAGAAGATTCTCCACTACTGTTTCATACATTAATCATTCACCTCTACAAGAAAATATGCCCATGCCATGAGCATATTTCAATTGTACCTTATGTTTTTAGGATGTCCAAAATATTTATTCAATCTACATCATTTGTATGAGATGAATTCCCGAAACCATGAATATACCATGGTTTCAGACTTTTATACGCAAAGCGAAACAGCTTAACAATTCTTAATATCGAATAAATCTTATCCGCCTGAAAGGCATGCTATTACTCAAGAGCATGCCTTTTGATAAAAATTTCATCAATCTCGAGATTGATATAAAAATTTAGCAAAACTTTAAAAAAAAACTTTTTATGATAAACTTGAAAACGCAAAGGAAAAAGCCAAAATGTACATACCCGAAAATATTGGAATAGCGTTTAGTTTAACAATGCTTGCAGGTCTAACGACAGCAATCGGTGGAGCTATAGCGTTTGTGACAAAAAAAGACAATTTAAAAGTCTTGTCTTTGGGACTTGGGTTCAGCGCAGGAGTAATGATATTTATTTCCTTGGTGGACATAATTCCTGAGGCAAATAAGATGCTGCAGGCAAATTTCGGAGACTCATATAAATGGCTTGTATTTGGCGGATTTATACTTGGGCTTTTAATTTCGGTTATAATAGACTATTTTTTACCTGATCACGTAGATACAGACGAACTTTTGCACCCTGATGCTCCGGAGGAAGATAATCATTACAAACATTATAAACTTCAAAGAGCAGGGATTTTGACAGCTGTCGCAATTTGTGTCCACAATTTTCCGGAAGGTATGGCAACATTTTTAACTACCACCCAAAACATAACACTCGGGATTTCTGTTGCACTTGCAATTGCGATACATAACATTCCGGAAGGGATAGCGGTTGCGCTCCCGATATATCACTCAACCGGTAAAAAACGCTATGCAATGCTATATGCTGCAATGTCAGGAATAACAGAGCCTATCGGCGCACTTGTCGGAATGTTTATATTTGGTTTGTTTGTCCCGCAAATTATGGTAGGATGCCTGATGGCAATGGTTGCAGGAATAATGACATACATATCTTTTGATACATTACTTCCTCTTGCAAAAGAGTACGGCAACTGGCACCTGTCAATTGTCGGGATAATGTCGGGTATTTTGTTCATTTGGTTGAGTTTGATACTGCTTGGTTAGGATTTAACTTAACAAATATACAAACCCCCTCGACAAAAAATCATGTTTGTTGTACGTTAAGGCTACATGCGGAAATATAAATATTTAAAGGAGAAATAGAAATGCAAGTTATATTGAAAAAAGATGTTCAAAATTTAGGCGAAGCCGGCGATATCATTTCTGTTAAAGACGGATACGCAAGAAATTTCTTATTCCCTCAAAATGTTGCGGAAGAAGCTACTAAAGGCGCATTGGAAAACAGAGAAAAGAATATTGCAAGAATTAAAGCTAAACAAGAAAAATTAAATGCTGAAGCTATGGAAAAAGCTCAGACTCTTGAAAAATTCGGCAAGTTGGAATTATCTGCAAAAGCCGGAGAATCAGGAAAATTATTCGGTACAATTACTACTAAGAAATTGGCTGAAGAAATTGCAGCAAAAACAGGTATTGAAGTTGATAGAAAATCTATCTCATTGAATGCTCCTGTTAACAAAGTTGGCGAATACAAAATGCTAATCAAATTAACTTCTAAAGTTAAATGCGAATTGGCAGTATCAGTTACAGCATCTGAAGTTGTTAAAGAATCATTAGAAGAAGAAACAACAGAAGAAGCTGCTGAATAATTTTTATAGGAAAAAGGGATAAAGGAATAAGTTTTTATCAAGACTTATTCCTTTATTGTATTAATTGTAAAGAGAAAATAATGTATCAAGATTTAAAATTACAGGCGTTGGCAATCGGTTCACTTCCGCACAAGGATGTATCCTCTGCAATCAACCTTATTAAAAAAGATTTTAGCGAAATTCCGTTCATACCACAGCTGATAAATATCAGCAAAAATGAAGATATGATAATCCAATTTCTTGAAGGATTACCTGCTTTTAACCCTGAAATCTCCGAAAAATTTGTTATTGATATCGAAAATGAAGAATTTTTGTCGGGATTGGAAGAATTTCTCTCTGATTATGAAGAAATCATATCTGACATTAATAGCTCTGCACTGAATAAATACGCAATAAGTAAAAATTTTTCACATGCATTTGAGGAGTTTGAAAAAATAATTCAATTAAGCAAACCTAAATATGCAAAAGCCCAAATTGTAGGAGCATTTACCCTGCTTACCACTCTTACGGATAACAGAGGCAACTATGCAATTTATGATGATACATACAAAGAAATTATTATAAAATTGCTAATACTAAAAGCAATGTGGCAGATAAAACAGATTAAGAGTGCAAATCCAAAGACTATACCAATAATTTTCATGGATGAACCGACATTATCACAACTTGGAACATCAGCATATTTATCTGTAGATATTAATGAAGTTGTAAACATAATTAAAGAAATTTCAGATATTATTAAATCAAATGGCGGAATTAGTGCTACTCACTGCTGCGGGAAATTCGATTGGGATTTATTAACAAAAACTAATGTTGATATCATCGACTTTGATGCCTTTTCATATAGCGAAAATATCAGTGTTTATGAACAAAGCATACATACATTTCTGAAAAACGGAGGGAAAATAGGCTGGGGAATTGTTCCTACACTTGATGAAAGTATTTTAGAAAATCTGAATGTTGATATTCTCACAAAAAAGTATACAGACTCTGTAAAGAATTTGACTAAAAATGGGATTGATGAGAAACTGGTCATAGACAATTCAATATTAACACCATCCTGCGGGGCAGGTTCACTAAGCATAAAGGGAGCAGAGCGTGCAATGGATTTGGTTTTTGGATTGTCAAACGAGTTGAAAAAGAGGTTTTAAATTTGACAGTAAAATTAGCAATAACCGGAAAAGGCGGAAGCGGTAAAACAACTATAGTTAAAGCTTTTATGCACATCTTTGAACAAATGTATCCGGAAAAATCCATATTATTATTTGATAATGATTTAACAAGTGAACTGGCTCACAGTTTTGGACTGGATATAAGAAATACAATATACGGTATCAGAAGCGGTAAGCACGAATACAAAACCGGAATTCCTGAAGATATGTCAAAACAGGAGTTTATTGAATGGGCAATGGAAGATATTATTGTATCAATCAATGACAATGTCGACATTATAGAATCCTGGTTTGTCGGCTCAAAAGACTGCAGATGTCCTATTACCAAGTTAATAAACGATGCTGTTGACAAACTTATAAATCGCTATGATTTTGTAATTTTTGACTGTGAATTTGACTTGAAATATCTTAACCAGCTTGTTGACATAGATATAGACTCTACAATTATTGTTGCCAATCCGACAGAAGAATCCGCGCATTTGGCAAAACGTATTAAAGAATTTAGTTCAAAACACGCCGCAGGCAACCAGCTCGGAGTTGTTGTCAACAAAGTAGATAACAGCAAAATGTCTATGTTGTCAGAACTTTTAAGAAAATATGACCTTGACATTCTCGGCGTAATTCCATATGATGAAAATCTTGAAAAAAATCCGATTACAAAAGAATCAAAAATTGTTGAAGATTCAATAAAATCATTCTATTCAAGATTAAATCTTCCGCAATAAAACTAAAAAATTAAAGTTAAGCAAGCATTATGACGAAAGAAATAATATCAATTTACAATTCATAAAGGAGTTTGAAAAAAATGTTTAACTATGTAAATAGAAACCCTTTTGGACAGAAAATTGAATCTGCGGTATCAACAGGTCAGGGGCAGCAACAAAAAAAACAACAGCAAGAAGATGACGACGAAAAAAGATACTTGGAAGATGATGACCAAGACGAAGTAACTTTGAGCAAACTCCCTGAACTCAGCGAGGATGATGTTAAATATCTTGTAAATGAATACAAAACAAAATTGATAAATGAACACCAAGACAACGAAAAAACTTTACAAAAAATTGAAAGATTCTTTAGCAAATTTGACATAAAAAAATTTATGAAACAAAACCCGCACATGACAGCATCAGATTTCAATATGATAATGTATAATGAAACCTCAAGACTTGTCGTTTAGCCTATAATTGCTATTTTGCCCCTATTGCTCTTTTAAAGAATATAACCTGAGGATCCGCATTATTAGCTATATTTTCAGGGTACAAGGACACTTTTCGAGGATATATTTTGTCGTTTTTTACCTTTGCATCAGACAAGAAAAATGCCATAAGAAAAACATCCCTGCCAAGCTCATTCGGACCTCTTAGACCGTTTGTATCAATGAAGAAGTGGTAACCTTCACCTTCGTCGCCTTCTTCTCCACTGCCTATATGCATTATATATGAACCGTCTTTCATTACATTTATCGTAGCAACAGATTGTCCTCCTGACAGAGTATCAAACTTTGTCATATAATTTTTAATATTATCCGGCAAATTAGAGTCATCACTGACATCAAATGTTCTTATACTGCCGAAAATATGCCGCATATGAGGCCACAAAGTTCGTTTATACCCATCACCGTCGCTTGCTGCACCATTGTCACATTCAGCAACAGCAGGATCGCCACCATTGATGACATTAGGCAATAGATTAAAATATTTATCTCGTAACGTCGCAACCGGAACCTCATAACATCTATAGGTTTTATCAACCGATGCAGCTTCTAATGCCGAAGATACTCTTGAATAAACAGCTTTAAATCTCGACATCAGTTCACGTTCTTGTGTACGTACCGCCAAATTAGGTATAGTCAACGCAGCAAGAACACCTATTACGGAAATCGTAAGCAATAACTCTGCAAGTGTAAAAGCTCTTTTTTTATTAAAAATCTTCATAACATAAATCCCATAACATAATCCACATTTATATTTTAACACATTTTCCTTAAAGGGTCAATTATGCCCTGGGATGCGCTTCATTGTATACATCTTTCATGTGCTGCATAGAAATATGCGTATAAATCTGAGTGTTAGAAATACTTGCATGTCCCAAAAGTTCTTGAACAACCCTTAAATCCGCACCATTTTCTATCAAATGAGTTGCAAAGCTATGCCTGAACATGTGAGGAGTTACATGTTTTGGCAATTCTATTTTTTCAACAATGTCGTTTATTACATTTCTAATCATTCTTGTCTGGAGCCTGAAACCTGTTTTATTTATAAAAACCGGAGAACTGTTTGATACAGGCTCAAGGTTATACCCCTTCGCAATCATTGGGCGGGCATAATCTATATATTTTTGCAAATAATCTTTTGCCCTGTCGGTAATAAGAATAATTCTTTCCTTAGCGCCCTTACCAAAGACGGTTATTTCGTTGTTCTCAAGATTTAAATTCTCAAAATTCAAACCGCTCAGCTCGGATATACGCATACCGCTTGCCCACAATAGTTCTAAAATTGTGCGATTTCTATACCCCGCAGGGGTGTCAATATTAATGTTGTTGAGTATGTCATCAACCTCCTCCGTTGTGAGGAATTTTGGCAGCGATCTGGGTCGTTTGGGGGAAATTAAATTTTCGGCAGGATTAGATTCAATTTTTTTCTCTCTAAAGAGATATTTGTAAAA
>JAFUUT010000329.1 GCA_017477685.1 bacterium
GAATAAATTTTCTCGACTTCGTTTTCAGGTAACATTCTAGCACCACCAAGCAGTTTTGAAAATAATATTGTTTTTGCATATGTTTCACATAATTCCAGCTTTAAGTATGCATCTTTGATATTTTTTCCTCCGACTATGACTCCATGATTTTTCATCAAAATGACATCATAATCCTTGAAAAATTTTGATGTAGCTTCTACCAAATCCATAGAACCCGGAATTGCATATTCGGCAACGGGAATTTCTCCCAGTGTGAAAACGACTTCAGGAAGAATTTTTTCCTCCAATGCTTGACCTGCTGCCGCAAAAGCTGTTAAATACGGGGAATGTACGTGAAAAATTGAATTTATATCCTCTCTTTGTCTGTAGAATTCTATGTGCAGGAATTTTTCACTGGAAGGTTTTTTCCCTTCAATTATGTTCCCTTCAAAATCTATAATGGTCAAATCTTCAGGTGTTAAATAACCGTTTGCGGTTCCTGTTGCGGTTATGACAATTTTGTCAGACACTCTGCAAGAAATATTTCCCGAATTTCCGGAAGTAAGATTTTTCTTGCCTGCTAACTTGCCATATTCAATGATATTATTGATTGCTTCTTGTATCATTAGTCTATTCTTTCCTTTTCGGGATCTTCAATCTCTATAACCTGTGCATACTCCAATACTTGCGGAATAGAACCGGTTTTGTTAAAGAATTTGCGTTCAGGTTCTACATTTTGTTTTGGGCTGGTGTATGCTACTTGTTGTTCATTTTCTTCTGCATTCTTGCCTAAGCGTTCAGGGTTTTTGATAACCATTTTGTCGTATTCGATTTCTGTACCTTTTGGATTGAACGCAACATTAAAGCCAAAATAAGTTCTTTGTCTGACAAAGTCATATCCTAATATTATTTTGAAATCATCCGGTCCCATAGAAAACAGGAATGCATTTTCTTGGAACATTTTTCCGTTTGGAGTGTCGTCGGATAATGTTATATATCCTGACCAGCCGACAGAAAGATATTTTGTAAGTCTGAACGCTTCTGTAATTCGGATACTCTGATGCCCGTAACGGTATCTGTCATATCTTGGCATTGGGGTTGCATCATCATAACCCGTTAAAAAGTAGCTGATATTTTGCATCCAGTTTTTATATTGCATTTTAATATTAGGACCAATTCTTGCGATAAATTGTGTATCTCCCGTACCGTACAATGCTGCTGAACCTTGCATTAAAAGTCCCGCTTCAAAAGATGTTCTGTTTTCTTCGTTTACATATTTATACAATTTTTGGTTAAGTTCTGCCATATAACGAGTTCTGGATGTTGACATATCGTTCGGATGTGCAAATTTTTCTCCATAATAATTTCTGTCATCATCCTGCATAAAACCAAACCCCGCTCTGTGCCTGAATGTTAAATCAAGTCCCGGAGCAAGGAAATTTTTATTCACAAAACTCTTATCATAGTAGATTTCGGCCATATATTTAGCCATTCTTGCCCCTAAAAACCATTCATCCGTGTATGAATTTGCGGCATAGTGCAAGTACAAATTATCGTCAAATCTTTGTTTACCTCTCATAAAGAAGATATCATTTGCTGAGCCGTAACCTAATTCTGTTCTGTTATGTGTATTGATGTATTTAAGCATTCCACCGATACCAAAATCATCTTTATAGTTGATAAACGGAACAACCTTAACTACAGAACCAAAAGGCCCTCCAAATACAAATCCCGGACCTGCAAACATCCCAAGTTTTCTTCGTGTGCCGAATTC
>JAFUUT010000330.1 GCA_017477685.1 bacterium
AATTCAAAAATAAAGATAGATGTTGACTTAGGCCCGCTTTCAGGAGATCCTGCATCTGATGTTTTGAATGTAAATAACGGCGACGGAACATTATTAATCGTATTAGACGAAATAAATGTCCTTAATGCTACGAATAACAGTGATGACGGCAATCATGATGTCTACGTATTTGATGTTATTACAGGAGATAGCGGACTTGTTCTTGATAGTGAAAATTCCGTATCAAAATGGGCTACAAATGTTTATGAATATGATGTAGAAGTCAGTGATGACCAAAAAGGTATTCAAATGACTGCGAGCAAGGCTGCTGATGAGCATTCGCTAAAGGTTATGAATGATTATGAAGGCAACAGAGGATTCCAATTTACAGATAATGATAATAATCCTTATGTAATCGGCGAAGATTTAGGACCAACAGCAGCAGGAGATTTCAAAGTAATCGGAACAGGTGATACTGTTGTCTCAGGTGAAGATGAAAATGGAAATGCCGATAAATCATTCTTTGAAGTTGTTAATGATACTGATTTAGAAGTAAGAGATTTGACAATAACAAAAGCCGAAGGCGATGAAGGTTCTGTTCTTGTTGCTGATAATTCAAATGCGAATATTATCTTTAATAATGTTGATATTACCGACAGTAAATCAACAGGTGACGGCGGTGCAATTAACAATAAAGAATCCGAGTCTTTAATTATACAAAACGGAACTGCAAGCGGAAACTCTGCAGGGGATGATAATACCGTTTCTAACGGCGGCTTTATGAATAACAGCTCAAGCGGTGATACTTTGGTTAATAATATGGATATTAACAACAACACTGCAACAGGTGCCGGCGGTGCTATCAATAATTCAGGAAGCGGAGATTTAACGGTTTCGAATACAACTTTCCATGATAATACTTCAAGCGGTAACGGCGGAGCTTTAAATAATACTTCTTCGGGTACAACTAAGTTAGATAATATTACAGCATACAATAATACATCTGAAAACGGTTTAGGCGGTGCAATATATACTGACAAAGATATGACAATTACTGATTCTAATTTCGGTATTGATGAACAGGGTAATGCATCGTTAAACAAAGATAAAAACGGTCAAAATGATATTTATATTGCAAACGGAGCAACTGTTACTTTAGAAACTAAAAATTCTGACAGCACAATCAACAGTGGTATTGCAGGTGATGGTAATATAGACAAAACAGGTTCAAATACATTAAATCTTTCCGGAGATAATGACGGATTTACAGGGGATTTAAATGTTAAACAGGGTGAAGTCAACTTTAGTCAAAATAGTGAAGATGATACGTACATAAGCGGAACAACAAACATTTCTGACGGAGCAAAAGTTACATTGGATAATGATATGAGTGATATCACCGCAGGTTCGTTCGCAGGCAGCGGAGATATTGTAAAAGACGGTTCAAAAGATCTTACATTATCCGGTGACAATAGCGGCTTTACAGGAAATGTTGAGATTAACGACGGTTCTGTAATATATAATGCTGATGACGGAACAAAATATTTTGGCGGTCAAACTAATATAAATGAAGATGGTGAACTTGTTGTAAATTCCGATAATGGAAGTTCTATATCTCAAATATCCGGAAATGGAACGATGACCAAAAACGGTGACGGAGATTTAACATTAGGCGGAAACAATTCAGGCTTTAGCGGAGATTTGAATATCAACGGCGGAGCTTTGAATTTAGCAGCAGGTGCTACTCTTGGGAATGTAAATACTGCAGCTTTCGCAGACGGAACCGCTATAAATCTTCAAAATACATCTGTTGTTACAGACCCTGTAACAGGTGATTATACAACTGATCCGAACCCTGCAAGTATTGAGTCTTTAGACTTTAACAATCTTGTAATTAATGGT
>JAFUUT010000331.1 GCA_017477685.1 bacterium
TCACTAACATTGTCAAATTTAGTTGCAAATTCCTTGCGTTTAAATCCGTCTTTATAGAATGTTGTTGTTTTTATTCCCTTTTTCGTTTCATACGCAACCGTGAATAAATCATTTTTGCAATATCTGCGTTTTATCTCGTGAACATTTGTTTTATATTTACATGCAAATGTTTTATACATACTGTACTTCATCACGTTTGCAAATATTCCTATTTTGTAGGAATCATTTGCTATAGAATAGTAGTTATAAAGTCCACGGACTTCCGCATTATATCTTGCAAGAATTTCTATATCGCTCTGATTTACAAGTTTTCCCCTATGTAGGGCTACGAACCTCTCTTTGCCGTTTTCGTTGATTTTAATTTTAATAGCATTATATTCCAATAGTTTATTTACCCATTTTTCTCGTGGAACTAAGAGCTTCACTGTTCCCGAATGACATCTTTGTATTTTACCGTTAGCAGTCTTTTTCAAGTCCTGCGACCTCGATACTGTAATGTCATAGCCTAAAAACCTCGCTCTATCTCCTGTGTGTGTTATTTTTGTTTTGGTATCGGACATTTCTAATTTTAATGTGTTTTGCAGGAATAATTTGACATCTTCCTTAATGGTTTCAGCGTCTGCTTTACTACCAATGACTCCGATAATAAAATCATCTGCATATCTTGTATATTGTACTCTTTTATATTTTTCGTCATTATACATATATGGAGTTTGGGATTTTTCCGCTTTCTCCAATTCTTTTAATTTTCTGCATCTGACTTTCTTTTCTTCGTCTGTAAGGGTGTTCCATATTTCTCTGCCCTTTTTTCTATATCTGTATGCCTTACCTTCACTTGCTCTATACGCAGCTGTACGACGCTTTTTCTTAGCCTCTGTATTGAAATTTACTGCATACGATTCCATGAATTTATCTAATTCGTGCAAATATATATTTGCTAACACAGGACTAACTCCTGAACCTTGTGGTACTCCGCTGTAGGTTTTGTTGAATGTCCACTGCTCCATATATCCAGCTTTAAGAAATTTCCATATCAACTGAATAAAAGCCTCATCATCAATTTTCTTTTTCAGCAAATCAATGATTACATGGTGGTCGAAACTATCAAAACAAGCATGGATATCTCCCTCTACAAACCAATTTGCACCAGTAAATGTGTTATGTATCTGCATTAGTGCCGTCTGACAGCTTCTGTTTGGTCTGAACCCATGTGATTTATTGCTAAATATAGGTTCATAAATGCTTTCTAAAATCATCTTAACGACTTCCCGCAAAAGCTTGTCATTGCCAGATTGAATACCGAGCGGTCTTTTTTTGCTGCTGTTTTTCTTTGCAATATATTCTCGCCTTGCAGGTTTTGGTTGATAACTACGGTCTTTCAAGGTTGTTATAATCCTTTCAATCCTTTCGTTACTCATGCCATCAATTGTAGTTCCATCAGCTCCGGCGGTCATACTTCCGTCATTTGCGTATATATTCTTAAACGCAAGCCAATAAAACTCCGGATTGTATAAATTTCTGTATAATCTTTGAAATTTATAATTTTCATTCTTAGATTTTTCCTTCAAATTTTTCAACACCTCAATTGGACTTCTCAATGCCTCACGCACCTTCCTTTATATTGGTATCTATTGATAAGCTGCTCTCCTTCGCCATGTGACCGCCATTAACGTCTCGGACTACTATGAGAGCTGTGTGACCTTGCCCGTTACCGAGTTTAGGTCATCCCAAGTTAGTAAAAATAAGATTAGCTTTCAGTGTTGTCGGCATCGACTTTCGCCATTTATCCGCTGTCTTGCGGTTGCTTTTCTATGAGTATCTCTTGATTTCATAACTGCGAAATGAAATCAACATAAGAAAACATACGTTTCAATCCTTTTCGTATGTAGGACCGGACTCCCCAGCTCTGACTATCGTTTAAGCAGTTTAGCTTTATACCTCATACACTGATTTTTATTCTCAAATAATTTAGAACTTAGGATTAGTTCTTTTTATTATTCGTATTCCTGCAAGGAATAACAACATGCTGCACTCCCCTTTGGGTTTCCCCTCTCGGATAAGTTGCAGAATAATAGGCTGCTTGCCGCTGATTAAGAGCCTCCTGTCTCTTTTTATTTACGGTTTGCTTGATACTTTTACCTACCGCTTGCTAAAGGCGGTATCTTACAATTACCACGCCGCCATTGTTTATTATGCGCTGGCGACTTCTTGGCGCACACAGTTGCCCGTTAGCGTTCCGGCTTGTTTATCGTATAAAGCCTCTATTTGAGCCATATTTTGAA
>JAFUUT010000332.1 GCA_017477685.1 bacterium
AAATAATTTTTATACCGCTTTGACTGGATATCCAGCCTGATATAAAAGCCCCACCGTCATGTTTCAGCAACGAAACAGTTACCATATACAAAATTCCGAATATATGAATTATCAAAACACCGCATAAGGCAGCTAAAAACATATTCAAAAAAGAATATTTACGGTTAAGAAAAGACGTTGCAATAAGTACCGCAGGAAGATATGCCAATAAAAATCCGAAGCTGTATTCTGATACGTATGAAATCCCCCCGCCCAAAGCAAAAAACGGAAACCCAAAAATTCCCAGCAGCAGATACAGGATAACGGTAACCATAGCCATTCTCTTACCCAATGCCGAACACACAAACATCAAAATCGGAATTTGAGGAATTATATAAAAAGTTTTAACAAATTCGTCTGATGCCAGTTCTTTCCCGCTCCAAAATGCATTTGGAATAATATAATGCTTTAAATCAAACCCGATAAAAGTAGCCCCGATTATAAGCAGCAAAGCAACAAACACAAATAATATCTGCATGAACGGGATTTTTATCCTATTTTTGCTTTTATCAATTCTTTTCATCTTTGGAATAAGAACTTCCTGTGTCATTTTATTAATATTCTCCCATCCAAATCTTTTGTAATACGCTCATAATTGGACTTGAATTCATTATAAAAAATATTTTTTGTCCACATAATCAGTGCATCTTCATTGTTGTCCTGATAATATTTTTTTCTTGTTCCAAAAGAACTGAAACCGTATTTTGAATACAAATTTATCGCAGGAGTGTTACTAACACGAACCTCAAGAGTGATATACTTTATTTTTTCTTTATAACAATCATCTATAATTTTTTTTAATAAAGCTTCACCATACTTATGCCGCCTATACGCAGGATCGACCGAAATATTTGTAACATGAGCTTCTTCTAAGATATGCCAAGTTCCGGCATAACCTGCCAGCTTGCCATCCGGCGCAAATAAAGAATAATACCAGGCTAATTCATTGTGCAATTCATTATAAAAAGACTCTCTTGACCAATGGTGAGCACCGTATGATTTTTCTTCAATAGAAATAACTCCCTCAACATCGTCAGCTGACATTCTCTTGATAGTAACAGTTTCAATATCCTTTTGCATAAAGCCATATTATCACGCAATATAAAATATGTCGAGATAGTTACACAAAAATATATTTGTTTATTTAATAATTTAATAATTAAAATCGTTACAAAAATTTACAATAAATTATAATATTCAGATATTTTGAGTTATTTGACACAATTCAATGTTAACAAGTAGTGTTGTTATATTATATAAACAATTATCGAAATAATAGGACTTAAATATAGCCACAAGGCAATTTACCCCTCTTGCATTTAAAAATTCAACAAGTATGATTTAGATAATCGCATGAAGTGTGCGAATTTTACCAAGCCGAAATAATGAGGTAATTTATGGCAAAAGATGTAATAGAATTAGTAGGAACGATTATTGAATCGATGCCTAACGCAATGTTCAGAGTAAAATTAGAAAACGACCACGAAATATTAGCACATATTTCAGGTAAAATCAGAAAAAACTTTATAAGAATACTACCCGGAGATAAAGTAAAAGTAGAAATGACTCCGTACGATTTATCAAAGGGCAGAATAACATTCAGATTAAAGTAATATTAGTATAAAACACATCTCACAAAATATATAAAGGAAAACAAAAAATGAAAACAAGATCATCAGTAAAGAAAATTTGCGAAAAATGCAAAGTTATCAAAAGAAAAGGCAGAATTGCCGTAATTTGCGAAAACCCTAAACACAAACAACGTCAAGGGTAATTATTTTTAGCAAATGTACCGTCAGAGTGCTAAGCATAAAAATGCGGTACAACATGACAAATACGGAAATCACGCGTGACAGTGATTGGAGAGGAAGTATTTAAGCCTCTTACCAAAAAAAATCTAACACCCGGTGCGAAACGGAGGCAACAAGCAATATAAGCAGAATTGCTCCATAGCACAAAAGCCAAAGAAAAGGAGAAATTAAAATGGCAAGATTAGTAGGGGTAGACCTACCTCGTAACAAAAGAATGGAAGTAGCCCTAACATATATTTATGGTATCGGGCCTACAAGAGCTAAGAAAATCTTAGCAGCTACAGGTATTTCACCTGATTTAAGAACAGATGATTTAACTGAAGAAGATATTAAAGAATTACGTAATGAATTAGCAAACTACCACATCGAAGGTGACTTGAGACGTGAAGTAGCTATGAACATTAAGCGTTTGCAGGAAATCGGGTCTTACAGAGGACTTCGCCACAAACGTAAACTTCCTTGCAGAGGTCAAAGAACAAAAACCAATGCAAGAACTCAACGCGGCAAAAAAGGTGCTGCAATTGCAGGTAAGAAGTAAACAATAAAGTAAATTAATTATAAAAATAAAGGAAAGAAAAATGGCAAGACCAAGAACAACAAAGAAAAAAGAAAAGAAAAATGTATTGCAAGGGGTTGTACACATACAATCTACATTTAACAATACAATTGTAACTTCTACTGACACTCAAGGTAATGCTATTGCTTGGGCAACAGCCGGAGCTTCAGGATTCAAAGGTGCCAGAAAAGGTACTCCGTTTGCAGCTCAATCAGCAGCTGAAATGGTAGCAAAAAAATCAATAGATCAAGGTATGAAAAAAGTTGAAGTTCATATCAAAGGACCTGGTTCAGGAAGAGAAACTGCAATCAGAGCCATCCAAGCAGCAGGTTTAGAAATTACATTAATTAAAGATGTAACTCCTATCCCGCACAACGGATGCCGTCCTCCAAAGAAACGCAGAGTATAAAGTAGGATAGGTTGGATAAGTTCTTTACAAAATTAAATCTAATAACTTCTTGAAAGGTAGAACAATTAAATAACTAAATGAACTTAACAAACCTATCAAACTTATCAAACTAAAAATAGCGGGGGCTTGTTCAACTAGTCCAAGAACAAACCATAGATGCCCCGCACAAAAGAAAAGGAGAAAAAAAATGTCAAGATACACAGGACCAAGTAACAAATTATTCCGTAACTATGGTGTTACAGATTTATCAAACAGAAAATTAACTTCTTCTATGCGTCAAACAGCATCAGGACAACATGGTGCGGCTAGAAAGAAATTATCTGAATACGCTCTTCACTTAAAAGAAAAGCAAAAGATAAGATTAACTTATTTAGTAAGTGAAAAACAATTCGTTAGATACTACAAAGAAGCTGCCAGAAGAAAAGGCGTTACAGGTACAATTCTTTTACAATTATTAGAATCAAGACTTGATAACATCTTATTCAGAGCAGGTTTTGGTATCACTCGTAAACAAACAAGACAAATCGTTAATCACGGACATGTTCTTGTTAATGGTAAAAAAGTTGATATTCCATCATACCTTGTAAAACCGGGTGATGTTATCACTGTTAAAACTAAGAGTTCAAAATATGTTCAAAACGTAATGGAAATGATTGATTTACCTTGCGCTCCGGCTTGGATGACAATCGATAAATCAGCATTCAAAATTACCTATGACAGAATTCCTGAAAGAGAAGAATTAGATCCGGAAATCAAGGAACAACTTGTAATCGAATACTATTCTAAGTAAGGATTGTAGTAAATAAGCATTAGCTTATATAACTAGCAATTGAGTAGAATTTTAACTAGGAGAACAAATAATGGAATTAAAAATTAAATGTGTTGATACAGCTACAAACTCTGACGGTTCACAATATGGTAAATTCGTAATTGAACCATTGGAACGCGGATTTGGAACAACTATCGGTAACGCACTAAGACGTGTACTTCTATCAAGTTTGGAAGGTACAGCAGTAACAAGTGCAAGAATCGAAAGTATTACTCACGAATACACTGCTATTCCTGGTGTTTTGGAAGACGTTATTGACGTAATCCTTAATTTAAAAGGTTTGGTTGTAAAAACAGATTCTAAAGAAGCGCAACATTTAAGAATAGATGTTGATAAACCCGGACCTGTATTGGCAAGTGATATCCAATTACCTGCAGGTGTAAAAGTTGTTAACCCAGACTGGTTAATATGTACAGTTGCAGACGGAGGTTCATTCCACGCTGATGTAATAGTTGAATCAGGCAAAGGCTATGTTCCTCATGATGTTCCAAGAGATGTTAAAGGCGATGCAATCGATGTATTACCTATTGATGCAACATTCATGCCTATCAAACGTGTAAGCTACAATGTTGAAAATACTCGTGTAGGTGATGCTTTAGACTTCGACAAGTTAACTCTTGAAATCTGGTCTAACGGATCAGTTGATGTTCAAAATGCATTAAGCAAAGCAGCAAACTTGCTTATTGAACACTTTATGCAAATTGCATCAATCACAGGTCAACCTTCAATCACAGCTGCTCCTCAAATTGAAGAAGAGGAAGAAGTAGTAGAAGAAGAACCAAAAATGACAATTGAGGAATTGGAACTTTCTGTTAGAGCATACAATTGCTTGAAAAGAGCAAGTATCAATTCAATGTCAGAATTATTAAAAAAATCCGAACATGATTTATTAAATATAAAGAATTTCGGTAAAAAATCTTCTGATGAAGTAATTGAAAGATTACACCACTTCGGATTGGATTTAGCTCCAAACCCTGTAGAGGAAGAAGATTTAATCGGTTAAGTAACAGGTATATAAGTAGTTAAGTAGATAAGTTTTTTACAAATTTATTTCATTTAATACTTTATGAAACCTAAATATAAAATAAAATGAACTTATCTACTTATATACTCAACTACTTATCTACATAAATTACAAATATAATAGAAAAGGATAAAAAAATGAGACACCAAACTAAAAAACATACGCTGGGGAAAGCACAAGACCAAAGAAAGGCTTTGTTGCGTTCTTTAGCTACTGAACTTTTTGTTCATGGTGAAATCACAACAACATTAGCTCGTGCAAAAGCATTGAAGCCATATGCTGAAAAGATTATCACTATAGCAAAAAAAGGAGATTTAAGCTCTATCCGTTTGGCATCTAGATATATTTACAACAAGGAAACTGGCAAATATATGGATATGTCAACAGGAGAAGTTTTTGATGCTCCTTCAAAAGATAAAAAACTCACCTCTCAAACAGTTTTAAGAAAATTGTTTGCAATTATCGGAAAGAAATATTCTGATAGAAAAGGCGGATATACAAGAATTTATCACTTACCGCCAAGACGTGGTGATGCTTCTGAGATGGCACTAATTCAATTGGTGTAATGTCAGAATGCGATATGCTTTAACTGTCCAGTATATTGGGAACAACTACTCCGGCAGCCAAATCCAATTTGAGAATGGCAAACAGATAGCAGACCCGACAATACAAGGGGCATTAGAGCGTTCAATTAGTACATTGATATTCGGTGATACCGAAAATAAAAACCGACAAGTTAAAACGGTCTTTTCCGGAAGAACTGACAAGGGTGTAAATTCTTTAGGGCAAGTAGTTCATTTCGATGTGGATAAGGATATTGTTGCTTCAGATTTTATC
>JAFUUT010000333.1 GCA_017477685.1 bacterium
CACTGTGCAATTAAAGAATTCTCAACAAATGAAGAATATAACCTTTTGAAAAATTCTTTAATAAAAACATTCGCACTTTCACCTCAAACAGAAATAATTCGAGCATTAGACGAAAAATTCGGCAAAGAATATTACACATTAAAAGATATATTTATTGAAGAAAGAAAGAAAATCCTTCAAATTCTTCTAAAAGATCAACTCAAAAAATTTGCAACAAGATATGAAGAAATGTATGACCAAGGTAAAAGTTCTATATATCACATGCAAACACTCGGGCTTGAAATACCTGAAGAATTCAAAATATCCGCAGGCTATACTTTAAGCCACAGGTATAATGATTTATTAAAACACAGCGTTGGTTTTGTAGAAGATAATATCATCCAACAAATAGTAGCCATAAATTATGAAGCTAAAAGGATTGGGATTACTATAGATAAAACTTCTTCTAACAGAGTATTCAGCCGCAAAGTAATTACAAACTTGAACAGACTTACAAAAAGCTTTGAAATCTCTCAGGCTGAAACTGTATTGGAACTGTTCGATATTATTTCTAAATTGGAACTGGAAATTGATATAGGAGAAGCCCAAAATATTTATTATAACAAAATTTATCACAGAATCGGCGATATTATAGAAAATAATATTTCTCAGTCCAGAGAAAGAGAAATGGAATTTATACAAGTATTGCTGTCAATCGGCGAAAAACTCAATATAAATGTTGATTTCTATCGCATGAAATTAGATAAAATGGCATGTATATAGAGTAAATATTCTACACAAAAAGCGGTAAAGATTAAAACTTTACCGCTTTTTTGTATTTGTTAAACTGCGAAATTATTCATAAATCCAACCGTTAGTCAAATCAACTCTAACAGGTTCCAATAATTTCATGTAAGCATCACCGTTTGTAGGAACTTCAAGTTTTTCTCCTTTAAATGCCCATCTTACAAACTTCATCCACCAGTTTCTGTCTTTTTTGATTTCTGTTAGTCCTGCAAAAGGCGCAGTTTGGTCGATTTCTGTAGTAATTAAAGCATTTTTAAGAACCAAAACACCGTTTCTTACAAAGTATTGCCCCGGTCTTACATCTAATATTTGACCTTGTAATGATGCCCCTTGTCTTACTAAGATGTAATGATCTTTTGTTACATAGTTTTGAGGTACATAAGCATTATAAACAACTCCGCCTTCAGAGGTTTGGGAGCTTATGTATTTAGACATCTTGATTGGCAAATATGTTCCTGCAGGGATTGTACCAACACTGCCTTGAACTGTTGCATTTTCGATAACAAAACCTTCCCCTGTTTTCTTTCTCATTGCTTCTGCAAGTTTTGCATTCGGATTAAGTTTTGCTTGTTCCATCATTCTGTATAATATAGCGGCAACTTCAGCTCTTGTAGCGGGTCTGTTTGCTTCCAGCGCCTTTTTAGGTGCCGTCGGAATAACAACAACCATATTAAGAATTTCAGCTTTACCTGCCGGAATTAGGAACCATTCAGGAACAGAGTTTGCATCAACATATTTCTGAGCCAAAACTTCTTTTGCTTTTGCGTTGCTGATTGTTTCCGTAGTTAAAGCATTTACTGCAACAGAGATTGATTCTCCTCTTGACACAGAATCTTCCGGTCTGAATAACTCTCCGTTTTTATCGCAAGAAATCAAATCAAAATATAAAGCTTTTTGAATATCGGAATAAGCCCAGTGATCTGTAGTTACATCAAGAAAGTTGACAGGTTGAATAACTTTTGTATGCTCTTGTCCCAAAGCTCTGATAGCCATTGCCGCAAATTCTGCTCTTGTTACGTTTTCATCGGGTTGGAATGTTCCGTCAGGATATCCGATAATTACTCCTTGTTCTGTTAACAGATTAATTTCTTTCGCTGCCCAATGTGATGAGCTAACATCAGGATATGCAAAAACCTGAGTTGATGCGAAACATAATACAGCCAAGGATACAAACATTTTAAATAAATTTTTCATTGCACCTCTCCTTTAAAAACTAATTACTATCCTCTTTTATTCTACATATTCATAATGTTTTTACAATGAAAAATGAAAATTTCGTTACAACCTGCAAGCTATAACATCATAAATGCTGCAATTGTCAACGATACCATAAAGGTTAACCACCATATAGCAGCTATTATCAAAATAATTTTAAAGATTTTTATAATTCTTTTATTCATATATGTCTTGTAACATAAAAGTATTTAAAAATGTAGGTCAGGCTTTAGCCTGACACAAAATTAAACTTTGCATCATTAATCAGATAATAAAGGATAGGTTGGAAAGTTCTTTACGTTTATTAATTGTGCGCAGCACCGATAAGAACTTATCGCACTTATCAAACTTATTTACTTATCTACTTTTATCTTGACAGCAGTGTAGGTCAGGCTTTAGCCTGACACAATGTTAAACTTTGCATCATTAATCAGATATAAAGAAAATATTAATATTTTATTCAGGATATAAAGATTATGTAATGAAATCCGGAAAGTTAAAAAATCTCGTTTATAATGATAATGTAAATAAGATTTCAAATGGAGATAAAAATATGCATTCAATCAATGATATTTTAAATGAATTAGACCACGTAGACAATACAACAAAAAATAAAGTTGAAAATGAATTAGTAAGTATCGGTACATCTGTTGTTCCTCAACTTGTTAATCAATTGCAAGTAGTAAGAGGTATCAAAAGAGGTGTTGTAGCTATGACTTTAATTCGTTTGGGCGATGCTTCTGTTGAATACCTTGAAAAAGCAGCAGCAGATAACAAAGATTTCAAATGGGTTGCAGAATATTTAATTCGTGAGATTAAAGGTTCAAAGGCAGCTTAATTAATTAAAAAAATATATAAGAAAGGTTGGCGATGAGCCAATCTTTTTTTATGCTAATATTAATGTCATGAGCGAGCAAAAGAGTTTAAAATATACGTGTTTATTTGGTGGCGGCGCAATTAGGGGCGCTGCGCATGTCGGAGTTATAAA
>JAFUUT010000334.1 GCA_017477685.1 bacterium
ATATATTTGCGGCATTTTTTCAAGCAGACCGATAGAAACAGCTTGTCGTAGGGATATTAATTTTATGTGGCTGTTGGAGGACATGCCGGTTCCTGATCACAATACCATAGCGAGATTCAAAAAAGAAGCTAAAGAAGAGATTCAGGAGCTGTTTTACCAAGTAGTAGCATTTCTTCATAACAAAGACGAAATCAGCTATGTAAACGTTTTCATAGACGGAACAAAAATAGAAGCTAACGCCAATAAATACTCTTTTGTTTGGAAAGGAAGCATCGAAAAATTCAATCGAAGCAATGAAGAAAAAATCGCAGCTTTTCGTTCGGATTACAATACACGGTATAAAAAGCACTTTAAGAAAATATCAACCATCAAAAAGCATATCGAACTAGATATTGATAAGCAAGGAGTTGTGCTTGTTTCAGGCAAAGGCAAACATAAGACACAGCTTCAAAGAGATTATGAAACGCTGTTATCATTGCTTGCAAAAAGGAAACAGTATCAGAAAGATTTAGCAACCTTTGGCGACAGAAAGAGTTTTTCTAAAACAGATGAAGATGCTACCTTTATGCATATGAAAGAAGATCATATGAAAAACGGTCAGTTAAAGGCAGGGTACAATGTTCAGATAGCAGTCGACAGTGAATATATTGTTAATGTAGGAGTGTTTTCAGATAGAACCGATGTGAACACTCTGATTCCTTTTCTCAAGAGCACATCAAAAAATGTGTTTAATTACCAAAAAATAGTTGCAGATGCCGGATATGAAAGTGAGGAAAATTACGTTTACTTAAGCAAGCATAATCAAATGAGCTACATTAAGCCGCAGAATTACAAACAATTAAAAAAGAATCAGCACCCTTACAGCAGATACAATTTCAGCTATATACCTGAAAAAGATTTATTTGTTTGTCCCGAGGGAAACGAAATGTATCCAACACAAACAAAGATATCAAAAAGCAAAACAGGATATCAATCAGAAAAAACAATCTATACAACAGATAAATGCAACGATTGCCCCAATAGGGATAAATGCACTAAATCAAAATATGGAAGGCAAATTCAGCAATCAAAAGTATTTGAGCAATTCAGGAGCGAATCGCTGAAAAACATAACAACAGAAGAAGGAATACTTCTCAGAATGAACCGTTCTATACAAGTTGAAGGTGCCTTTGGTGTTTTAAAACAAGACTACAATTTCAGACGTTTTCTAACCAGAGGAAAAAGCAATGTAGTTACAGAAATGTTCCTTCTTTGTCTTGCATACAACATTAAAAAATACAATCACAAACAACGCGACAAAAGAACTAAAACCTACCTCTTTAAAAAAGACGACGCTGCTTAAAAATTAAAAAACAGGATACCACTACCTTAGGGATAGCAATATCCTTGTTATTTTGCACTCTTTTTCAACAATTAGGTGGAAAATCTGTACAAATATTTCTACAATTCTATTTATTTGATAAATATTTTTCCCTAATAACAATTTTGGCTGCCTCACTTCCGTGAGACAGCCCCTTATTTCACAAACGCCGTTGGCGTTGTTCGTTTTTGCAATAATATCGGCGTGTTTTTTGAGCGGAGGCTCGGCGTTTCCCATTGCAACGCCTATTCCTGCGGCTTCAAGAAGGAGTATATCGTTCTCACCGTCACCGAAGGCAATTGTTTTATTTATATCAACTTTGAGATGCTTGCAGATAATCC
>JAFUUT010000335.1 GCA_017477685.1 bacterium
AGAATTAAAGTCACTGTAATAGTAGGTTTGGGCAGATGAAATTTAATAAATTGATGCTTGTTTCGTTATTATGTATGGTAGTTGCTATTGTGCTTCTGCTGATTTCATATCCGGGTGAAACATTAAAAAAAGAAACTCCGAATAAAAGTGTTACAAAACAAGTTGCGCATAAGGCCGAAAAAAAATATATGCCTGATACAAATTATGAATATACCAGTGTAACGGTTAATTTCCCTATCCCGTTATCTTATAAAACAAAAAAAGAAATTTATGAGTTAAGAAAAAGATATGTAAAAGAGTCCATTTTTTCTTCAAAAGATTACAAGCCTTCAGACTCGGTTTTTGGAATGATTGAGGACAATAAACCATGGATAAGCACAAATATATGTGCAAAGGAGTCCGGAGAAACTTATGTTGACGGGGCATCGGAAGAATCTCGTTTTATTGCGAACCCGACAGCTCTTGTAGCTTTGGAATATCCTTTTAATTGGGATGGCAGGCAGGACAGCAGTTTTTACGAAAACCCGATAAATCAGTTGATTCCGCTGAAAATTTCTTACTCTAAATCTAAAAACGAAATTGAGGTTGCATATTCAAGATTTCCTTTTGAGTCGAAAGCGCCTTATTTTTACGAGTTTAATGGGGTAAATGCAGCGGATCTGGGATACAGATATGCATATTTAGATTTAGGCAGGTCTACATGCAAACCTAAATTTGACGAGAAAGATAATATTTCAAATAGTGTAATCGAGTTCCAAAATTTCATACATCTCGGTTCTTCGTGCGGGGTTGCCGGCGGGTGTAATAATGGTTCTCCTCGTCAGACGTATTTAGAATTCCACGTAGAAGAATATTCTCCTTGTGAACTCTACATAAAATTGTGGAATTCAAGACCAAATTCTTACAGGGATAAGGCGGATATAAATGAGAAAATTATTGTTGGAAAGCATTAGTAATCAAAGATTGAGTGCATGTGCAAATAATTCCGCAACTTTTTTGTTATATTCTCTGCCGTCGTCTTTTGTAAATAAGTTTTCCCAATGACTTTCAGGGGTCCCGTCTGTTGAGTATGACGGATTTGTCATCATTAAGTGGTGCGTGTTTGTGTCATATCTGAGCGGAAAGATGTCTTCCATTTGCATAAAACTGGGGAGTTTATCGCTTGGATATTCATAGGCAAATAAAGAGTTGTTTATTCTGTTTAGTCTGTCTTCGTAACTTCTTCCTCCGGAGTCGTTGTCATTTGAAACTTCTATTCCCGGTTTGTAGTTATTGTTGTATTTGAACTCCATAGACCATTTTTTTACCTCATCATAATTATCAGGCTCAATAAATGCCGTTCCAGATGTTAATCCTAAATTTTCATATCTTTTAAAGTCGCCTGTACTTTTTTCTCCAATAAAACTGAGAGTTGTTTTCCCTGTCCTTTTTCTTATTTCATGCAGTATATACTGCATTTGTTCATATTTTGGCAGTTCGCCTACTCCGGTATAATTCCCCATATCATATCCGCCAATGTGTTTTGCGGAATCTATAAATATAGCCTCAAAACCTGAATTTATGAGTTTTACGTGCTCGTTTATAAATAGTTCAAAATGTTCGTTGTTGCTCCAATTGAATGTTTCATCTTCTTCGTTTGTGCGGCAAATTTTTATTTGGTCTGCTGAAATAACGGTTCTAAAACCTGTTTTTAGTCCTCTGAAATGAGCTAAATCATTAAAAGCTTTGAATTGCTCTATCGGACTAATTTTATTTGCTATGTCAAAATCTATAATATTTTTGCTGTAGTCGCAATTGAGTTTTATCCCGTAAATAGAATTTTCTTCGGAAATTCCTTTGTTATATCCGTCTCCGTATATGTTTGGAAATATTTGAGAGAGGATTATGCAATTTGCCCAGCTTTTTGCGGAAGGCGGTATTGCAGGCAAGATTTTTATTGAACTTATAATTCCATTTTTGCAGCTGTTATTTCTCATCTGAGCTATTGCTCTGTTATTTATTTCTATATAATTTGCTCTTACCCCCCATTTATCTCCGTAATCAGGGGTATAAATCGTGTCAGGAAAGTTGTTATAAAAATTGTAACATTCGCAAAGTGTCACAATTGATTCAACACTTTCTTTCAAGCTCCGATTTAACACCTCATAAGGTATAATATTTGCAATCCATTTTTTAATACCTGATGCATATAGATGTTTTCGGGTCCATTCATCTTCATGCAGGGTGGTATCATATCCGCAGGCTTTTAATAATTTGTTAACATAATTCATATTAATTTGTAAAATAACGTATAAATAATCAAAAAAAATCAGCTCTAAGAATAATATATTTGGGTATTTCTATTAATTATTGTTAACTTTTATATAAATGTTTTGTTTTATCTCATTTTAAA
>JAFUUT010000336.1 GCA_017477685.1 bacterium
GAACGGTTCCGTTAAAAATGTCGAAAATTATATCGAAAAATCAAAAACGGAAATGAATAATTCAAAAAATATGGTGCTTGATTCTGAAAAGTTGTTATCAAAATTACCTTCTCAAATTGAGGAAATTCAGAAATTCAGTGCGCAGAAATCTGAAATTTTTAAAAAGCAGCTTGAAGAAAGTACAAAAAAGAGTATTGAAAAGATTAACGCAAATATATCCAGAGTGGTAGAAATTGAAGAAAAGAAAATTTCTGCGAAAGTTATGGATTATAGTTTTAACTAATCAATCAATAAGGCTAAAACTGAGATTGAGTCTATGTTGGAATCAAATCCGCAGCTGCATGACAAGTTTATAGAAGATAGTCTTTGCGAGTTGGAGAAAATATAATGAAATCAAATAATATTTCTACAATTTCAATAAATTATGCTCAAGCATTGGACAGTGTAAATTTAGACAATGCTTGCATAAAGCGTGAATTGTCTGAAATATTGGAAACATTCCGCTCCAGCGAAGATTTACGAATTGTAATGTCAAATTCTTCTATTTCTTATTCTAAAAAGATAGAGATTGAAGAAGAAGTTTTCGCGGGCAAGATTAGTCCTGAGATGTTGAATTTGTTAAAAATTCTTATCCAAAAAAATAGAATATCTGAATTAAATTCTATATATAATGCGTTTGAGAAATTAGATAATCAGAATTCCGGTATAAAAAGTGTAGAAATAGTTTCTTCTATTGATTTGTCTGAGAGTATTAAGCAAAAAATTATTCAGAAGTTAGAAAAGAAGTTGAATTGTCAAATCTTGCCGGCATGGCAAGTTGATAAAAGTATTATTGCGGGGCTTGTTTTTAAGTATGATGATTACATCGTGGATACAAGTATTCTTGCAAAATTAAAACAATTAAGTAAACAGTAAAAAGGAAAGAAAAATGGCACTAATACAACCTGATGAAATTAGTTCAATTATTAAAAGTAAAATATAAAATTATGATATTCAAACCGAAGTATCAAATACCGGAACTGTTTTGGAAGTAGGTGACGGCATTGCCCGTGTATATGGTTTAGGCAGTGTTATGGCAAATGAACTTGTTCAATTTGAAGACGGTGAATCTACTTTGGGTATTGCAATGAACCTTGAGGAAAACAATGTTGGTGTTGTTATTTTAGGTGACTATCTGAATATTAAAGAGGGTACTGTTGTTAAAACAACAGGCAGAATTGCTTCTGTTCCTGTTGGAGAAGGATTAATCGGAAGAATTATTGACCCTACGGGAAAACCTATTGACGGCAAGGGAGAATATCCTTATGAAAAAACAAGACCTATAGAAAGGGTTGCTCCGGGGATTGTAACAAGACGTTCGGTTTACCAGCCTTTACAGACAGGCCTTACGGCGATTGATGCGCTTACTCCGATTGGCAGAGGGCAAAGAGAACTTATTATCGGAGACCGTCAGACAGGTAAAACTGCTATTGCTATTGATACAATAATTAACCAAAAGGGCAAAAATGTTATATGTATATATGTTGCAATAGGTCAAAAAGCTTCAACCGTTGCACAGCTTGCTAAAACATTAGAAGAACACGGAGCGATGGAATATTCAATAATTGTTTCTTCAACCGCTGATGAATCTGCTCCGTTGC
>JAFUUT010000337.1 GCA_017477685.1 bacterium
CCCTTACGAGGGGAGATGAAAGAGGGGTGCCGATTTGGTTGAAAAAATTTGCACCCATCCCTACCCCTTCCCGCAACAGGGAAGGGAATATTATTTCTCCCCTTGCGAGGGGAGATGAAAGAGGGGTGCCAATTTGGTTGAAAAAATTAGCACCCATCCCTACCCCTTCCCTCAATAGGGAAGGGAACATTTTATTTCTCCCCTTGCGAGGGGAGATGAAAGAGGGGTGCCAATTTGCTCTGAATAAATTTGCACCCATCACTATTCCCTCACCCGCCCTTCGGGCACCCTCAGCCGTTTTCACGGCATACAGTCTCAGTCAACTCGCAAGCTCGTTGCTTCGAACTAGCATCCCACCCAAAAACGCCGTGGGCGAGGGAAATGAGTACATACCACAACCACTAGCCCTCGGTTATATCCCAAAGTTCTAAAACATCATCAGGGATATTATCCAAAAATCTTGACGGTTTGGACAAAACCATATTCATCGAATAATCGTACATATCAACAGGATAAGTTATATAGAGATTATTTTTTGCACGGGTTGTTGCAACATACATTAGGCGGAGTTCTTCATCCATTTCTTCTTCCGAATTGAATGAATATGCACTCGGGAAACGTCCGTCAACAGCGCCTATAATAAAAACACTATCCCATTCAAGACCTTTTGCACTATGTATTGTCGAAATAGTCAAAGCTTCATCATCAACTGCTTTATACATTCCTTCAACACTTGAATCCGGCGGTTCCAATGCCATATCGCTTATAAAATCCTCAAGGTTAGAATATTGACCCGCTAAATATTGAAAATGGTCTAAATCTTTTTCACGTTTAGAAAAATCATCATATTTATCTTTCAAAATAGGGCGATAATACCTTATAATTTCTTCCACAATATCTGCAGGTTTTTGGGTGGCAAGCTTGGAGCGTTCTTTATTCAAAACATTCAATAGAGGGGAAAGGCTGGACATTTTATTAGACGGCAAAAGTTTTATATCAGGGTTGAGATTACCTTTCATAACAGGGATGATACTATTTACGGCTGCATTACCGATACCACGCAATAAAAGTAGTATCCTTGTCAAACTTACAACATCATCAGGGTTCACAATAACACGCAAATGCGCAGCGACATCTTTTATATGAGCGGTTTCCATGAACTTAGGACCACCGAATTTTCTAAACGGTATTGCATGTTTAGAGAGTTCAATTTCGAGGTTATATGACATTCTGGCGTTACGGGCAAGTACACAAATATCCGAAAGGCTGACATCTTCATCCAAAAGTTCCAAAATCCTTTGGCATATAAAATCTGCTTCCATCTGAGTATTTTTTGCACAGATAAGCGCGGGTTTTACAGGAGAAACAATTTGAGAGAATAATTCTTTGTCATATTTTTCTTTTGCTTTGCCTATGATTGTATTTGTTAAAGCCAGAATATTTTGGGTACTTCTGTAATTTTGTTCAAGTTTAATTATTTTGGTATCTTTAAACAATTTTGGGAAATCGAAAATATTCCGATAATTTGCCCCTCTAAAAGAATAGATACTTTGAGCATCATCCCCGACCGCCATAATATTTTTGTGAACTGAAGCTAGTAGCTTAATCACATCAGCTTGAAGTGTATTTGTATCTTGATATTCATCCACCATAATGTATTTATATTCAGAAGAAATCTTTTGTCTTAAATTTTCATTATTTTCAAGCAAAAGTTTTAAATACAAAAGCAAATCATCATAATCAAGAATAGAATTTTCACGTTTATATATAACATAAGCCTTGTGAATTTCAATAATTTTATCAATGCAATGCTCAAACTGCGGAAATTCATCTTCTATAATAAGTTTTGTCGGAGTTACTTTGTTGACACTTTTTGAATACATATCAAGAATTGTTGATTTTTTAGGAAACCGTTTTTCTTTTTTAGGAAACATTTGCCCGACGATATGATTAATTACATCTTCACAATCACTTCTATCCATTATTGTGAAATTATTTTTTAATTTCAAATAAGACGCGTATTTGCGGAGTACTATATTAGCAAAAGAGTGAAAAGTGCCGCCTGCAACCTTTTCACAGCGATTGTCCAAAACCAAAGCCGCGCGGGAAAGCATTTCGTGTGCAGCTTTTTTGGTAAATGTCAAAAGAAGAATATTTTGAGGTGCAACTCCGTCTTCTATAAGCCTTGCAACACGATATGTTAATGTTTTTGTCTTACCTGAACCTGCCCCCGCAATAACAAGATACGCTCCGTCATTTGCCATAACAGCTTCATACTGTTTGTCGTTAAGATCTTCAGTATAATTAACTTTGTAATCGGTTTTATTAGGAGCACGTTTTTTTAGTACGTATTTTTTACGCACAACTTTTTTATCCCCTAATATTTCAATATCATTTGGCATAAATTGTCCCAATCCTTATTATAGTTTACTCTATAAACTATTTTTAATATATGATTTGTAAATTTTTTATAAGAAAAAAAGGAATTTATTAAATTTTAAAATTTTTTTGCCGATAGAAAATTTGTTATAGAAGGAGAGTTAAAAGTGAAAAAAATATTCAGTTTAATAATAACAGCAATGTTCTGTTTCGGTTTGTTTGAAAATGCTTGCGTTGCAGAAACAATGCCGAGTGTATCATGGAAAAATCCGACACAAATTAAAACATATATTCAACCTAACCATAAATATACAGAAAAGATGAAGCGTGCCTGTTACAGATGGTCACTTATGACTCATGACGGCATTATATTTAAGTACGAGAGTTCACCTCAAAACGCACAAATAGTAGTAAGATTTGTAGAACGAATTCCAAAAGAACTCAATAATGATTCTGCTGTCGGAATAACAAGATATACTTACACAACAAATAACGGTTTATTTCACAATGCCGAAATATATATAGCAGATTATTCAAAATACGGCAAACTAACGGATGATGAAGTTTTTACATCAATGCTGCATGAACTTGGGCATGCAATAGGACTTGGGCATTCAAATAATCCGAATAGTATTATGTACCCGAGCACAGAACACGTAAAAACAATGGAAATTTCTAAAGAAGATTTGAATATCCTATCAAGAAAATATCATTGGAAATAAAATTTTATTTATATAAAAATGCCATTAACTTATTTAACAGTTTGGATTTGTCATGAAAACCGTCAAATCTTGCAGCTTCTTGACCATCTTTTAGCAATACAAAAGTAGGATAACCGTCAATCTTGTATTTTTGAACAATATTCGGGCTTTCATCCCCATCAACAATGCCTATCCAAATATCAGAACTTTCAAAATTCTGTAATTCAATTCTTTGGCGTTTACAATACATGCACCATGTCGCATAAAACTCAATTAGCTTTAAACCGTGATTGGTTTCTTTTTCAAAATTTTCTTCGTTTAATTCTACAATCA
>JAFUUT010000338.1 GCA_017477685.1 bacterium
GTTGCTTCTTTCATTGCGGCAGTAATAACATCTTCTAGCATTTCAATGGATTCTGCATCAACTGATGATGGATTTTCAGGGTTTATTGCTTCAGGAGCAATTTTAATTGATTTGAATTTGCCTTGTCCGTCACAAGTTACTTTTATTGCTCCGCCTGCGCTTTCCCCTACGATATCAAGATTAGCTAATTCTTCTTGCATTGCACTTGCTTTTTTTTGAACATTTTGCACTTGCTGCATCATCTTCATTAAGTTCATACCCATAATTTTCTCTCCTTAGTCTGATTTAATAACTTTTCATATTGTACGTTTTATTATACAATAAATATATGCAGAAAAAAACATATTTACAAGAATCTGTGAAAAACGGTCGTTTGATGCGGTGGAATATAATGCCATTGAAAATTTATATTGCGCCGATGAAATTCTATTCAAAGCAAGGTCAAGATTTTAAATATAGGCATTATGTAAAGCAAGCATTGGATGAGTGGACTAAAGTTTCTAACGGCAAAGTATCTTTTACCATTGTAAATAATTTAAATGCATCCAATATAAATCTGGAATGGAAAAGGGTGCAAAGGCAGGCTTTGGGACATTGTTTATTCCATTATGATAATAATAACAGATTATATAGTGCAGAAATGGTAATAGGTTTAACTGAAGGTCTTGTTCATGCTGATTATAATGATGAAAGTGAGGTATATCATACTATATTGCATGAAATAGGGCATGCAATAGGCTTAGGGCATAGTCCGTTTAAAAATGATATTATGTATACCCCTCACCAAAAGGGAATATCCCATGTTGGTCCTGGGGACAGACTTTCTGTCAATTGGTTATATACTTTCCCGAAAGGCAAAACCGTTAATGAGATAGCCTCTAAATATCATGTAAGCGGAAGTGATTTGGATGAAGTTGTTGCAAAGATTATTTCAAAAGAGGCAAAAACAGAATTTGAAAAAGTTAAAGATAGTGTAAATGTTCCTCCGCAGAGAAATTTGTTAGACGAATCTGAAAATATTGCAAATTTTAAAAAATATAATATTGCGCTTCAAAATATTCAGATTCCTTCTGATTTAAAAGAACAAATAAAGCGTCAATACCGTGACAGTTCAATGAATGACAGAAACAAATAATTATTATTAAAATCTAAAACTTTACAGTTTTTTTATTTTTTTGTTAAAATGATGTATATAGAATAATGGAGAAATGTTATAATGAAATTTTCCTCATCATTTAAGGTAGGTTTACTTACATTAGTTGCACTTATCCTATTAGTTGGAGTAGTTTTAAAGGTTAAAGGCAGAGCTTTGTCTTCTGCTGCCAGAATAGAAATACAGTTTAAAGATGTAAACGGTTTAAGGCCGGGAGCCGGTGTTCAAATGATGGGTTTGAAAGTCGGTCAGGTAGAAGAAATTATACCGACTGTGAGCGGGGAAGACAGCCACGTAAAAGTAAAATTTGTTATAACAAATCCTGATGTTGAAATTCCGAAAGCATCAACTTTTTCTATTCAACAGACAGGTATTATCGGTGAATTGTTTTTAGAAATTACCCCTCCAAAAATTAGAACGATTTACATCCCTATGCTTGATAAGAATTTGTTGTATAAAAACGATAAAGTTCAAATGAAGTTAAGCGGGAAATACTATGATGTCGGTGTAATAAAAGGTGTGGAAGTTTTGCCGAGGGATTCTATTCCTTTCAATTTTAAAAATAATATAAAAACGTCATATGCTTATAAAGTGGAATATTTTATTAATCTTCCGGGCTTGATATTGCCGGAATTTTTGCGAGGCTCTGCGGTAACGGAAAACACAGGCCACAAACTGAGACTTGTTCCGTTGGATGATACCCCGCTAAACTATCCTAAACAGACTTCGGATTATACAATTATTGAGCCTATGAGGTTATCTGACTTTATGGATTGGCAGTACAGAGCCGCTGAGACATTAACGGAAACTAACCAAAAAGTTAACGAGATATTGACGGATGATACGATTGCTGATTTGAAGCGTACTATTGCAAATGTTAATGAGTTAACTGCTCGTTCTGCCGTTACTCTTGATAAAGTAGATAATATTTTGGATTCTTCTCAAGAAGACATCAAACAATTGCTTGCTATGACAAAACAGGCAACAGATGATTTTTCTAAATTGTCTGCAAATGTTAATAATTTGATAGGAGATGCAAAATTCAAAACGACAATGCTTTCGACTGCGGATTCTATTGATAAGTTGTCTACAAACTTGAACAAGATTATGGATGCTTCTGATGCCGAAGAAACGGGTAAGAATATCAAAATAATTGCTCAAAACTTGTCTCAAATCAGTACGAGCGTTAATGCTATGACAAGT
The DNA here is from genome assembly GCA_017477685.1 of bacterium. GTDB lineage: Bacteria > Cyanobacteriota > Vampirovibrionia > Gastranaerophilales > Gastranaerophilaceae > Zag111. The sequence goes on from JAFUUT010000338.1 coordinate 2,357, forward strand.
GATGAAAAATTGAAATCTCAAATTCGTGACGCAATAACTAATGCTAATGAAGCTATGGTTCAAATGTCAACAGCATTAGAAACCGTAAACTATGTAAATCCTACAGGTCAAACTCAGGATTCCGATTTGAAGAAAATTGTTGATGATATGGTTTATACAACTGCGAATTTGAAGAAATTCTCTGAAAAACTTAATAAGAGATTCTTATTATTCAGGTTATTATTCTAGTATGATAAATTTAAAAACCAAAATTACACAAATTCATTATACAAGGGATCCGAAAGGAATTTTATTTGGTATATTAAAATTCTGTTCATATTTCTATGGATTTGGAAGCAGGTTAAAAAATATTTTGTATGATAAAAAAATTTTAAAGCCAAAACGTGTAAATGCTTTTGTGATTTCTGTCGGGAATATGACAACCGGCGGAGTAGGTAAAACACCTGTAGTTACGGAGATTGCGAGGTATCTGGCTCAACACGGCAGAAAGGTTGCAATTGTCTCAAGAGGTTATGGCGGCAGGTTAAATAACAAGCATGTAAATATGATTTCCGATGGAGTCAGTATATATTTTGATGCGACGGATGCAGGAGATGAACCATTCTGGCTTGCGGAAAATAACCCGGGATGTTATGTATTAACTTGCAAAAGTAAGTATTTAGCTTCAAAACTTGCAGTTGAAAAATTTGGGGCCGACACTATAATACTTGATGACGGATTTCAACACCGAAAACTTCACAGGGATTTGGATATAGTATTAATGGACAGTGTGAAAGGTTTTGGGAATGAGAATTTGCTTCCTGCAGGCCCGTTAAGAGAGGGCGCGGAAGCTCTGGATAGAATAGATAAACTTGTTGTTGTATCCAAGAGTTTAAAGCATGATGTTGCGAAAAAAGTTGCGAAAATAATGTATAAAAGATTAAAGCTTCCTACTCTTGTTTGTTATAATGAGCCGGATTATGTTTATAATATCAAAAACGGGCAAAGACTTATGGACGGAATGGATGTAACAGCAATGTGTGCAATTGGTCAGCCGCAGCAATTTTATGATTTTTTGACCAATTTCAATGTTGTGAAAACTGTTACTTTTGATGACCATCATCAGTATGTTCCTACTGATATCATAGATATTTCAGGCAATATTGTGACGACAGAAAAAGATGCGGTCAAGTTGGAGAGATTTGACCGAAATAACATATACGCTCTGAGATTAAAAACACACATTGATGTTGAGGAACTTTTGAGATAATGGTTGTTGATATTGATTCTGTAGTGGCAAAACTTGAAGAAGCAAAACAGAAGAAAAGCGAATTCGTTGAATTGATGGATTCATTCAAAGATCCGTATTTGGTTTTAATTGCTTGTATTTTAAGCCTAAGAACAAACGACAGAACGACATATCCTGCAACTTTGCGAATGCTAAAACTTGCTAAAACTCCTCAAGATATGATGAATGTAAAAGAGGAAGATTTGGAAAAAGCAATTTATCCTGTCGGGTTTTATAAAAATAAAGCAGGTCAGATTATTGAACTTTCAAGAATACTGGTTGAAAAGTACGGCGGAAAGGTTCCTTGTGATATAGATGAGCTTTGCAAATTCAGAGGGGTAGGCAGAAAAACGGCAAATCTTGTCTTATCGGAAGGATTTAATACTCCTGCTATATGTGTGGATGTTCATGTACATAGAATTTTCAATCGTCTTGGTTATGTAAAAACTAAAGATCCTGAGGACACAGAATTTGCTTTGAGAAAAAAATTACCTGAAAAATACTGGATTCCTATAAATTCTTTACTTGTAACACACGGTCAGAATGTTTGTAAGCCGATAAATCCAAAGTGTGATATTTGCCCTGTTGAACAATATTGTAAAAAAATAATAAAAAAATAAGCCTCTTGTTAAATTTAAGAGGCTTTATAATTTATATTTATTTTTCTTTAATCATATTTGTAACAAATACTGCAGCGAGTAAACATAAAGCACCTATGTAGAATGTATATTCATAGTGATGGTTTATGTTACCGTTAGCAGAAATAACAGATGCATTGATAAACCATCCTACAAGGGTGCAGACAAATACTTGCGGTCCTGCGATAAATATGTTAAATATTCCCATAACAGAACCTTCCGTACCGGGCTTTATATATTTTGAAAGCATCGCAAAAGGAAGTGCGCAAACACTTGCCCAGCCGATGCCTGATAAAGCCATAAAGCACAAGACCGCAAGTGCATTGGTTTTGAATATTGCAAGTCCCAAGTATGCAATAATCATTGAAATCATTGAGATAATGTGAACTTTTTTATTCCCAAACCTGTTTGCCAAATTCCCGATAGGTATTGCAACAAGAAAACAAACAAGATTGAAAACGGCAAGACATATAAGTGCATAGTTCTGTGCCGTGTCTTTCAAACTCTGTGCAATTGGGTTCGCCGCAACATCAGGGATATTGTAAACGGTATGCATAACAAAAGGTGTTATATATATCAAAAGACACATCATGCCAATCCATGTAAAAAATTGCATTAGGCATATTTTGCTGACCTCAGGAGAAAGCAAAAAGAATTCTTTCATAGATTTCCAAAATCCGTCTTTTTTTATTTCTTTTTCAACTTCTGGGAGTGTCAGTTGTTTCGTGTTGTTTTCTTGAGCTGTGCTTTTTTCTTTAATCATTATACAAGTCCAAAGCATTGCAAGAGAAAATGCAACCCCTGCCATAACAAATTGTGCAGGTATAGACATTTGATAATCAAAGATATATTTTAATGCAGGTGCTACAACCATTGCAATTACCGAACCTAAACCAATTGCAAGGCTTATATATGAATTGGCTTGTGCATGCTGTTCTTTTGGTACAACGTCAGGAATTAAAGATCTGTATGGGCCTTGAGCAATATTTATACAAGCATCGATGACCCAAATCATAATTGCTGCGATTAGCAGTCCGCCCCAAGATGGCATATTAAAATGAAATAACTTTCCTATGATATCAGATATTCCTGCTGAATGAGGAAAGGCCCACAGCGCAAGTGCGGTAATTAATGCCCCTCCAAGCAGATACGGTCTGCGTCTGCCAAAACGGGATTTTGTATTATCGCTGAGAACTCCGATAATCGGTTGAACAACCATTCCGGAAAAAGGCCCTGCAAGCCAAATTAAACTGTATAACAATGGTGAAGCTCCAAGCCCTGAGGTTACAGGTTCAGAGAGTGCTATTCTCATTTGCCACGCAAATTGCAATCCCAAAAATCCCAAAGCCAAATTTAAAAAGTTTACGGTTGTAAATTTTTTCATTTCTGTATTATCGCTCATTTTTACCCCTTATATATAAATACGATTATTTTTATAAATGTGAGAATTACCTTTTAATGGCAGCATCAATCAGACCTTTGAATAGCGGGTGAGGCCTGTCAGGTCTTGACTTGAATTCAGGATGGAACTGGCATGCTACAAACCAATTGAGTTTTGGAAGTTCTACAATTTCTGCAAGCATCCCATCAGGCGACATTCCTGAAAATACAAGCCCTGCTTTTGATAATTGGTCAATATATTCAAAATTGACTTCATATCTGTGTCTGTGACGTTCGGATATAATATCTTTGCCATATGCTTTTTGAGCTTTTGTGCCTTTTTTCAGGTGACAGTCGTATGCCCCGAGCCTCATTGTCCCGCCAAACCCTTTGACATGTTTTTGTTCAAGCATCATATCTATGACAGGGTCTGTTGCTCCTTCATCAAATTCTGTTGAATTTGCTCCTTTTAATCCGAGTACGTTTCTTGCATATTCAATAACGGTACATTGCAATCCTAAGCACAATCCCAAGAACGGAAGATTATTCTCTCTTGCATAACGGATTACATTTAGTTTCCCTTCAATGCCTCTAACCCCAAAGCCCCCAGGAACAACGACTGCGTCTACTTCGGAAAGCAGTTTTTTACAATTTGAATAATCAACACATTCTTCAGAATTTATCCATTTAATTTCAATCGCTGCAGAATCGGCATACCCTGCGTGTTTTAAGGATTCTACAACTGAAATATATGCATCCGAAAGTTTGGTATATTTTCCGGCAATTGCGACTTTTACTGTCTTTTGCGGATTTTTAATTCTTTCTACCAGTTTTTCCCAACTTGTGAGGTTTGGTTTTTTGTCTTTTACTCCGAGCATTTTCAATGCAACGGTGCAAAAGCCCTGACTTTCCAGTGCCAAGGGAACTTCATATATTGTTTTCATATCACGGCATTCGATAACCGCATCTTTAGATATGGAACAAAATAGTGCGAGTTTTTCTCTTTCTGTTTTTGGAATAGGTTTATTGGTTCTGCAAACAAGAATTTCAGGTTGAATGCCGTAACTTCTCAAAACATTGACACTGTGCTGTGAAGGCTTTGTTTTTAATTCTCCTGAAGTCGGAAGATATGGCAGCAGCGTACAATGTATAGATATAGCATTTCCGTATCCGACTTCTGCTTTGTATTGTCTTATCGCTTCAATAAAAGGTAAACTTTCGATATCACCTATTGTCCCTCCGATTTCAATTATATGGAAATCCGGATTGAATTGTTTTGAAGCTCCGATAATTCTTGATTTTATCTCGTTTGTAATGTGAGGAATAACTTGAACTGTTGCGCCAAGATAATCTCCTCTGCGTTCTTTTTCAATGACCGTTTGATACACACTGCCGGAGGTTACATTGTTATATTTCCCTAAATTTGTATCTGTAAACCTCTCGTAATGGCCTAAATCTAAGTCTGTTTCTGCTCCGTCATCAGTTACAAAGACTTCCCCATGCTGGAAAGGACTCATTGTTCCGGGGTCCACATTAATATACGGGTCAAATTTTTGGTTAATAACGCTATAACCTCTGGAACGCAATAACCGTCCCAATGATGCTGCTACTATCCCCTTACCAAGAGAACTTACAACTCCGCCTGTAATAAAAATATATTTTGTCATGGATAAACCCCTAAAAAATTGAATTCTTCGACTTATTGTCATTCTGAACTTTGCGAAGAATTCATAATTTAGCCTTCAGAATGAAGAAAGTTTATTAATTTATCTTCGGAACTTTGAAAAACCCGTTTTCTTCTTCCGGAGCATTAGACATCAAAGCTTCTTTAGATATTTCTTGATTTGGAACATCTTCTCTCATAACATTTGAAAAATCAACAACTTGAGTCATTGGTTTTACATTTGAAGTGTCAACTTCGTTCATCTGGTCAACATATTTTAAAACATCACCAAGCTGCTTTGTGTATAAAACTTTTTCTTCTTCCGTTAATTCCAAACGTGCCAATTTTGCGACATGCTCTACATCTTTTACTGTAATCATTTTTTACTCCTGTAAACTAATTATGTTTAAATCATATCATAAAAATGCTTCCGGTAACGCTTATATTAATTAAATTTAATTATTA
>JAFUUT010000339.1 GCA_017477685.1 bacterium
AACACATACACACGTTCAAACTGCCGATGAGTCAATTGTAGATGGAATGGCTTATATTTCTGATGTCGGTTTTTGCGGAGCTTCAGATGGTGTTATAGGTATGGATTATGGCACATCTCTTTCTCGCTTTTTGACTGCCTTGCCGGAAAGATATGAAGTTGCGGAAGGTAATATTACCCAGATTAATGCCCTCGAGGGTGATATAGATATTAATACCGGGAAAGCCTTAAATGTAAAAAGAGTTTTATGTAGTAATAGTAAAGTAGAAGGAAGTGGAGATGAAGACTGATTTACATATTCACACATATTTCTCTGACGGAGTATTTACTCCCGAAAAAATTGTGGACAGTGCAATCGATGTCGGGCTGGGTGCAATTGCCATAACAGACCATGACAATGTGCTGGCATATGAAGTTGCTCAAAAATATATAAAAGAGAAACAATTATCAGATAAAATAGAAGTTATTCGCGGGATTGAGGTTAACACTTTATACAATGATTATGAAGTCCATATTTTAGGTTACTTTATGAATCCCGAAAATTCGGATTTCCAAAATTTAATCAAGGTTCAGCAGCAGGCAAGAATAAAACAAACAAAAGAAATTCTTCATTTGTTGAATAAAAAAGAGGGAATAAAAATTAAATTTGATGATATTAAAAAACTCGTAGCTCCGGGTGGTAGTATTGGTCGTCCTCATATTGCCCGTGCAATTACGAGTGCAGGCGGGACAACTAATGTAATGGATGCATATGCAAAGTATATTCATTTAGATTCTCCTGTGTTTGTCCAGAGAAAAACGGTTTCTCCGCAGGATGCTGTTGAAATTATCTATGATGCCGGTGGTATTCCTGTTATAGCGCATCCGCATGATTTGGAAAATATAGCAGAAGGATTGATAAAAGATTTGATGAATTACGGCTTGCGCGGAGTTGAAGCATATCACAGAAAACACTCTCCTGCAATGGTTGAATATTTTTCAACGATGGCGGAAAATTTGGGGCTGATTGTTACGGGAGGTTCTGATTTCCACGCTCCGAATGTAATTAACGGCCAGATTGTATTGGGTAAAAATTTTGTTCCCGAGTGGGTATATGATAAGCTTATAGAAGAGAAAAAACGTATAGATATGGCTTCTATATCATAATTTGTAAATATTGGACTCATATGAGAAAACGATTTTGGAAAATTGAATATTCATATACACTAATAGTCATATTCACAATAATATTGTTTATGATTCCTACATCATTTTCGTCCAAGAATGCAAGATTTATCTCTACTTGGAATGAGGCATATACAAAGTTAGATTATATATTTACTGCGATGAGTGCGCAGGCAGATGCTGATATCATTCGGGGGTTAAAAAATGCTCAAACTTCTGATGTGCGTGAATATTATATGATGATGATTGCCAAATCTTATTTGGATGTTGCTGATGCGGGGAGAATTACTAAAAATTATCATCCGCTATATATGAATGGTAATCGTGTCGCCGAAAATGATGTATATTTTTTCGAAAATTATTATATTCATCCGGAAACCGATATAATTATCGGTATAAAGGATTTGGAAAACAAAGATGACAGGAGTCCGGGGTTTATTATGCTTGTTGATTTAAACGGTATAAAAAAACCTAATATGTGGGGAAAAGATATATATGGAATTAATATCTTTTTAGACGGTAAAATAACGCCTTTAGGGTATGATTGGTCTGTTGATACAATGAAAAAAGATTGTTCTGAGGGCGGCACCGGAGTATCTTGTTCCCATTATTACAGGATTGGCGGAAATTTTAGCGAATAGGGATAAATGATGAATAAAATAAAAAATATATGTGTGTTTGCATCTTCAAGTAATTTTTTGCAGGAATGCTTTTATGTTGATGCAAAAGAGCTTGGTAAATTAATAGGAAGTAATGGGTATAATATTGTCTATGGGGGCAGTACACTCGGTATGATGTGGGCTTGTGCGAGTGAGGTTAAAAATAACGGCGGCAGGGTATATGGTGTTATGCCTCAAAGGCTTGTTGATATGGGGTGCCGTACTGACAACTGTGATGAATTCCATTTGGCTAATGGGATGCGTGACAGAAAACAAAAAATGGATGATATTTCAGATGCTATTATTGCGCTTGCCGGCGGCTTTGGCACTTTGGAAGAACTTACCGAAATGATTGTTCAAAAGCAGCTTGGATATAATAAAAAGCCTATTGTTATACTGAACACTGACGGATTTTATGATAATTTGCTCAGATTTTTTGATAACGTAATTAGTGAAAAATTTGCAAATAAAATTGCAAGAGATTTGTTTTATGTCGCAAATACTCCTCAAGATGCAATTGACTATATCAATACCTACGTTGAGCCGGAATTCACACCCTCAAAACACGAAATTTATTCAAGGGGGTAAATATTTAATTTTGTAAAGAACTTATTGCCCGATTGCCATAAAGCCTTATTGCCTTTCTTGTTTATGCTAAAATTAAATCAAGATACAAGGAGAGAATAATGGTAGAACAAGAATTAAGAGATAAATACGAAGTTGTTATAGGACTTGAGGTTCACGCACAGTTAAAGACAAAGTCAAAGATTTTTGCACCGGATAAAAACGAATTCGGGCAAGAACCTAACAGTTTAACAAGTCCGATTACCTTGGGTATGCCTGGGGTTTTACCTGTATTAAATAAAGAAGTTGTTAATATGGGCATCTTAACAGGCTTGGCATTGAATTGCGAAATTCCTGCACGATGCAAATTCGATAGGAAACAGTATTTTTATCCTGATTTGCCGAAAGGTTATCAGATTTCTCAATATGATGAGCCTATTTGCGTAAACGGTCATATCGATATTAATGGTAAAAGAATTGGTATAACCCGTGCCCATTTGGAAGAAGATGCAGGAAAACTGGTCCATGCCGGTGCAAACGGCTTAGCAGGCTCTCTTTATTCCTTGGTAGATTTGAACAGAGCAGGCACTCCGTTATTAGAAATTGTATCAGAACCTGATATGCGCAGCCCTCAAGAAGCCCGTGCATATATGGAAGAATTAAGGGATATAGTTCGTTATGCAGGTGTTTGTGATGGGAACTTAGAAGAAGGTTCTATGAGGTGTGATGCCAATATCTCTATTATGCCTAAAGGTTCTAAAGAATTTGGTACTCGTGCCG
>JAFUUT010000018.1 GCA_017477685.1 bacterium
AAAGAAAAAGAAGAGATTAGAAATATTAATGATGATTACAAATATGAGATGAAAAATATAACCGCCGATTTCAAAGATAAATATAGAGATAACAAGAAATTACAATCTTTTGCCGGCTCTACTGAGGGTTCTGAGTTAGAAGAAGCGTACAAAAAATACCGTCAGGATCAACTCCAAAAAGATATAGAAAAGACTCAGAAAAAAATTGACAGGCAAAAGAAAAAGATAGATAAAACCGAAGAAAAAATTCAAAAAGAAACGGATGAAACCAAAGAACTTTTCAAACAATTGTATGGCGATACGCAATCTTCTTCACAAAATCAATCGCAAACTTCAGAACAGGAACAAAGTAGTCAATTCGGTGAAGATGAGTATAATAACAGCTTTGGATATTAGTTTGATTTTCGGATGAGTTAAATTTTTTGTGATTTTTTTAATTTATGTTTAATTCTGTATTCTTCTTTCATCGCTTCGGATTTGGTTTTGAACCTTTTTTTATAGACTATTTTTGCAGGTTTAAAAGCTTTGGTATATTTTGCACCTTTGCCGGAGAGATGTTCTTGAAACCTTTTTTCTACGTCATCGGTGTATCCGCAGTATAGCGTACCTTTTTCGGTTTCTAATATGTATACGTAATGGCTTTCTTTCATGGTGCATATTATAATATTTGAGAATTAAAAAATAAAGTTTTTTGTTATTTTTCATATATTTGGTATAAACTAATCCTATGAATAAAAAATATGCGATATGTTATAATCCGACAATTGAGAATGCTTCAACTATAATGAAAAAGTTGGAAAAGATATTACTGGAGAGAGAGGTAAAATATTCAATCTACAGTATTGATAATCCCAAAGATGATTGTGATTTTGTCTTTGTTATAGGTGGAGACGGGACAATATTAAAGGCTGCAAGATATTACTCAAATTATGATGTTCCGATATTCGGGGTTAACTTAGGGCATTTGGGTTTTCTTTCTCAAGCCGGAGAACAAAACCTCAATGAAGCCGTTTCAAAAATTTTAAGTAATGATTATAGAGTTGAAAACCGACTAATGCTTAAAGTAAATAAGTATAATGCTCTAAATGACTTTGTAATAAAAGGACAATATCAATCCAGAGCCTCTGAATTTGTTTTGGAAATAGATGGCAAATCTGTTTGTAATTACTTCGCAGACGGTATTATTGTATGTACTCCCACAGGTTCAACGGCATATGGTATGGCTGCGGGAGGCCCTGTTTTGACACCTGATATTAATGCTTTGGCTATAATTCCTATTTGCCCTCATACATTTGCGGCACGTCCGATAGTAATTGGCGGGGATAGTGTTATAAAAATTAAAACTCCTCACAATTCTTTATATACAGTCAGTGCTGACGGGCAGGAAGTTTTTACTTTAAATGATGATATTATTGTTTCAAAATACGAAAAATATGCAAAGTTAGCATTACTTGGGGAAAATGATTTTTATAGTATTCTTAAAAGTAAACTTCATTGGGGAATTTCTCCGGAAAGATTTCATTAATTTTTTTTATTAAAATTTGTTCATATTTTTAATGAAAATTCTTGTACTTTTATCCTATTTAACATAGTATGTTGTTATAATTACGCAAGTTGTAATTATATGTTTTAGGTAAGTAATATATTACAAACAAAGAGGTACATACAGTGGAAAATATCGTTTCAGATATCTTTGCAAGCAAAGATGTTATTGGGGGAAATCCTACTAATCCTACAAAAATTAAAGTAGTTGGTGTAGGCGGCGGCGGAGGTAATGCCGTAAATCGTATGATTAAATCCGGATTATCCGGTGTTGAATTTTGGTTGATGAATACTGATTTACAAGTTTTGGTAAACGGTCAGACTCAAAACAGAATTCAATTAGGTTCAAGTTCAACACAAGGGCTTGGTGCCGGAGGAGATCCTTCAGTAGGTGAAAAAGCGGCTCAAGAGGCTGCTCAAGAAATTACCAGAGCATTGGAAGGTTCTGATATGGTATTTATTACTGCCGGCATGGGCGGTGGTACCGGTACAGGTGCGGCTCCTGTAGTTGCTAAAATTGCTAAAGAATTAGGGATTTTAACAATTGCGGTTGTTACAAAACCGTTCAGCTGGGAAGGTAAGAAAAGACAAACTCAAGCTAATTCAGGTTTGGATAAGTTAAAAGAGTATGTTGATGCGGTTATTGTTGTACCAAATGACAAGTTGCTTCAAGTTGTTGACAGACAAGTTTCATTGCAAGAATCTTTTGTAATTGTAGATGAAGTTCTTTTAAGAGGTGTTCAAGGTATATCCGATATAATTACCGTTCCTGGAATTATAAATGTTGACTTTGCAGATGTTAAGTCTGTAATGCAAGCTTCAGGTTCCGCATTAATGGGTATTGGCAGAGCGCAAGGTGAAGGACGTGCAGTGAAAGCCGCAAAGCAGGCTATAAATTCACAACTTTTGGAATCTTCAATCAACGGAGCATCGGGTGTAATTGTTAATATTACAGGCGGTGCTGATATGGGTATTCACGAAATAAGTGATGCTGCTTCAATTATACATGATGCGGTATTAGATGATGCAACTGTTATTATCGGAACAGCTGTTGATGAAAAAATTCAGGGCGAAATTCAAATTACTGTTATTGCAACAGGTTTTGAATTGAAAAGTAATACATCATTGAATCAATTTGGATTGGGTGCGTCTTTGGGTTCTGAAACATCATCAAGCTTGAATGCTTCTGATTTCTTCTCCGGAGCATTCAATAATAACACTTCAAAGGTATTATCAGAATCAGGGAATGGTTTTACAAATATCGAAATTCCTGATTTCTTAAAAAGATAGTAAGGTGCTTTAGGGATATGTATATAATAAAGGGACAGGTTTGAGCTTGTCCCTTTTTATTATTCTGTAAGTATGCTAAGGTTCATTATTTCAATATCGTCGTAGTCAATATGATTTGTGGGCCCCATGTTTTCCCCTGTTTTAATAGTAATTTGATTTTTAGCATCTGCTTTAATAAGTGAGCCGGGTATTTTTATTCTCTGTCCGTCGCCGTTAATTTTAATTTCTCCGATTTTATTACCGTTAAAGTATACTTCCGTCGGACTAGAGAAAGCACTGGTTTTAATTTTGTTTTGTCCCATTGATTTTGCAAGTTGGGTATCAAGTCCGACTATTGAGCCTATAATCAGATAATTTGTTGCCCGTTTTGCACTTTGGGTCATAATAAAATCTTTTGAGTATGAAGGTCCCATTGATTTTAATCTAAAATCAGATGCGTTCGCTGAATTTTTAGAAAAACTATTGTCCCCTAAATGTAAAATTTCTGTATCTATTGCAATATCAAGAGCTTCACTTTTTGCAATTTCGATTTTCATAGGGCTGTTTAGGCTTGCATTATTGTTAATTGTAATCGAAAACGGCCTGTAGCCCTCTTTTTCAATGTTCATAATGAGAGGGGATTTTACTACTATTGGCGGGAGTTCGAAATTTCCGTTCCCGTCAGAATAGGTTTGAATATTTTTTTGAGGAATGGTTATTTTGGCAAATTCAACCCCTTGTTTTGTTTGAGAGTCGATAATGCGGTTGCTGTCCTGTTGACCTACTTTAGTAACTTCACCGATAAATGTGGTTGCATTCGCAGGCATAATCAGCATTAATAAAAATAGTGTAATAATTTGTTTTTTCATACCATTGTTATATTAGAGTTTTAAAAAATTTACTATTATTTATATGAATATTAAATTGGTCAATTCATATCAGATAAAATTCTTGAAAAATAATATTTTTTTGATAGCATGTAATTACGGCGAATAAATAAGCCGGTGTGATGGAATTGGTAGACGTGCCAGACTCAAAATCTGGTGGGGATCACACCCCGTGTCGGTTCGACCCCGACCACCGGCAAATAAAAAGAGGTACTGTAAGTGCCTCTTTTTATTTGACATATAAGCATTTCCAACTTATATATCTTTTAATTTTCCGTTAGACTTATTCTTTAAGAACAGCTTTTGTTCTTCGTTTAAAATTCTGATTGCTTCCTTATATAGTAGTGCAAGTGCTTCCTGCAGTGTATATTCTTCCGGAACCGTTTTTTGTGCATATCTCTCAGTGGCTCCGCCAACTGAACAAGCGTTGAATTCTTTTTTTAATTTCTGTTTACCATGTGTATAATCACTATTTTTTGTAATGCTGCTCTTAGGATTAATAATAGCTCTAATCCCCTTACGAATGCTATCTTCGCACTCTCCGTTTAATATTTTTTTTGCAAATGCTGTAGGCATTAACTCGCGAAGAACAATGGTATTCGTTGTGCTGCGAATGCTTTCTTCTAATTCTTTAACAGGATTACTTTTTATTTGTTTTACACTTCTATAAACATCTTTTAATAGCCGAAACAGTGTTAGTATATTCCGCTCAAAAATGCCTTTCAATGTATTATTCCCTTCAAGAGCATGCAAAAGTTCATGTGCAGTTATTGATGAAACGCATAGATTACTCGTTTGGGCTATTCTGCTTAAAGGCAACCAAATTGGTCCTTTTTCCCCTATACAATGTATATACGCGGCAGCAGAATTACTTTTAAGCTCTGTGGCCGCCCTAATTGCCCTTTTTTCTCCCATATTATTGGCTATAATATTAATTATCTCTTGCAAATCCTCTTCTACTTTTGGTCTGCATTTTTTAGGAAGTGTTTGTGCAAAAACTCTTTCAATATCGTCTTTTTTCAATCCTCTAAGCGCGTTTTCTCGGTCAACCAATTTTTTGCCGGTTTCAGTTGCAAGTCTTTTTGCAGCTTTTCGTGAAATCAGACCAAATCTTGATGTTAATTTAGTTATAGCAAAGCCAATTGCACTCATTTTATTTTCTTAATTTCCCCTATGTATAAATAAAGTATTTTTCGTGCAAAAAATTGCTATTTTGTTACAAAATGTGATGTTTGTAATGGAATAATATTTTGAACCGTATTTTATATTTATCGTCTGCGAAGTTTTAACAAAAATAGTTCATCAAAATCTTTATCCCAACCCATTTTTTTCTTATCTTCCTCGGTTAAATTAAGATATAAATTCCGCATTAATCCCTTTAACTCATTAAATTTCCTGCGATCTTCTATTTTCGCATTTGGCAGGGAGTGAGTTCTTTTTGGATTAAAAAAGTAATCAAAACAGAGCCCTGTATTTGTTGCGACTAATCCGTCTCCGCAGCCGATATATGTATTTTCATTTTGCATTGCGCATATAAAATCTGTAAAATTGTCTATAAATTCCCGGCTCTCTTGTTCCCATAATTTTATATACTGTTTAATTTCTTTTTGAGTTCTTGCTTTACTGTATCTAATTAATCTGCATTCTCGTTTTGTCGTTTCTATAACTTCTTCCTTTGTCTTAAATGCTTCCATGTTATATATATCCGGTATTTCGAGATTGACATATGTATATTTAATCCCGTACTTTTTGCAAAGCTTTTGACGTTCTGAACTCTCTCTTTTGAATTCTACGATTCTTTGGATTCCGGCTTTTTTTAATTCCTTAAAATCTTTATCTGTATTAGGCATTGCTCCTCTATACACGTTCGGTTCAACCATGGTGGTATGAGGGTAAGAATTAAAATATTTATGATCCAACGGGATATTATATTTTGTATGCTCCCTTATAAATTCATCTAATTCAAGTTTTGGGATATTGCATTCTCTTTTATATAGAAGATAATAAGGTGAAGTATTTTCCCAGTGTTTATCTCTGATATAGTCTAACACAGTCCGCTCGTTGACAGGATCAACGCAGCCAAATTCGTGCCATTCACCCTCACAATCGTTATCCGGTCCTTTAAATTGTGGTATGTACTGTTTTTGATTCAAGCAAACAATATTATTTATTTTCATTTCTTAGCCTTATTTTGCATCCTTATTTCTTTTTGGCTGTATTTTATACTTCTTCTGAACCATGATAAAAATTCTCTGTCAAAATTTTCATCCCAGCCCATTTTACGTTTATCTGCGTCTGTCAGGTTGGCATACAGTTTTTTCATATAGTCTTT
>JAFUUT010000340.1 GCA_017477685.1 bacterium
GCGAGTTTGCGAGCTTAGGGCAGAGTAATTACAATTTATTAACGAACGTAGCACCAGACCGCGGGTTTCTTTCTGCCCGCTTTCTTTGACCGCCCAAAGAAAGCGGGCATTGGTAGTTCTTGTATAACACAAAGAAATGCCAATAACATGTGTTATGCATGTTTGTATTATAATACTTTTATAATAAGGAGTATTTTATGAAGAAAGTCATTGTGTCAGGAATGCGAACAACAGGGAAACTACATCTCGGGCATTACCTTGGGGTTATTAAAAATTGGGTTAAACTTCAAGATGATTACGATTGTTATTTCTTTGCTGCAGATTGGCATGCTTTGACCACAAAATACGATGATACAAACGAACTTCGACAAAATACAATTGATGTAATAACCGATTGGCTTGCTTGCGGAATTGATCCTGAAAAATCCGTCATATATGTTCAATCTCTTGTTCCGGAGGTCGCAGAGTTAAATGTTTATCTTGGCATGATTACTCCGCAAAATTGGGTTGAACGTGATCCGACCCTGAAAGACATGGCAAAAATATTAAAAACAAAAGAAGGACAGGGAAGTCAGGTCAATTATGGTTTAATGGGATATCCTGTTTTGATGAGCGCGGATATTATGATGATGAATGCGGATTTGGTTCCTGTAGGCAGTGATCAAGTTGCTCATATTGAAATAACAAGAGATATTACAAGAAGATTTAATAACCTTTATGGTGAATTTTTCCACGAGGCTCAGCCATTGCTAAACGAGTGTGCATTGATTTGCGGCCTCGACGGAAACAAAATGGGCAAGTCGTTTAAAAATGATATAAAAATTTCCGATACAGAAGAAGAAACCGCAAAGAAAATTATGACCGCAATTACTGATCGTTCAAGGTTAAGAAAAGACGATTTAGGTCATCCTGATGAATGTGAAGTTGCATTTAAGTATTGGCAGATTTTTGGCTCTGATGAGGAAATTGCAAGGGTTAAAGAAGAATGTGAAAAAGGTTTGAGAGGATGCGCTCAATGTAAACGTGAATTGGGTGCGAAGATAAACTCTATTCTAGCACCAATTAGAGAACGCAGAAGATATTATGAACAAAATCCTCAACTTGTAGAGGAAATTATAAGAACCGGTTCTCAAAAAGCTCGTCAAAGAGCAGGAGAAGTTCTGGATAAAGTAAAAGATTTAGTGAAAATTTATAAATAATGAGGAAATAAATTATGAACACAGTTACGGTTGTAGGCAGAGTAGGCAGAGATGCTTCCGAAAATTTTACATCATTTGAATCAGGAAAGACAAAAACAACTTTTTCAGTTGCGGTCAACAGATGGGACGCAAAAACAAAAGCTGAAGTTACAGATTGGTTCAATATTGAAGTTTGGGACAAACAAGCGGAGTTTGCATCTGAATATATTAAAAAAGGCAGATTAATTGCCGTTGACGGACGTATTGCAAACAGGAAATGGACAGATAAAACTACCGGCAACGAAAGAGAAACCTTCTATTTGATAGCCAACAATATCAGACTTTTAGGCTCTAAGAAAGATGTGGAAGAAGCTGTATTATGATATTAAATTCTAATATTGCCGCAATAATTGCAGATGATTTAACAGGTGCAAATGATACTGCCCTGCAATTCAAAATCAATGGTGCAGATACAAACATTATTTTGAACAAAAATGATATTGTAAAACCTAATGAACATTGCGCTCAGGCTTGGGCTGTTTCGACAGAATCAAGAAATGTTGAGGCGCAAACGGCGTTTGAAAAGGTGAAAAGTGCCGTTCAGTATATGCTTGATGAAATTAATCCTGATTATTTTTATAAAAAAATTGATTCAACAGTTCGCGGCAATATTGCAATTGAAATTTTAGGCGCTCTTGAAGTTTTAGGCTGGGACGGAGCAGTAGTAATCCCGGCATTCCCGCAAGAAGGGCGAATAACTGTCGGCGGTTATCAACTTTTAAAAGGGGTTCCGATAGAAAGAACCGAAATGGCTATGGATCCGCATTCACCGATTACGGAATCTCATTTGCCGACATTATTGAAAAAACAACTCGGGGAAAGCTTGGCTGATATTGTGGGTGCCATTGAATTGAAAACAGTTTTAGACGGTGCCGGTCCTATTGTTATGGAGATAAAAAGACAGTTAGAAGAAGGCAAAAAAATAATTATAGCTGATTCTGTTTCTACAACTGATATTGAGCAGCTTGTACTGGCTATAAAAAAATCAGGATGCAAAATTCTGACTGTCGGGAATGCCGCAACCGCAAAGGTACTTAGTAATGAATGGTTCCCGCCGGAAAATTTCGGTGAAGTTCTGCCAATAAAGCTTCCTCAACTGCCAAAATTTGTAGTATCAGGTAGTGCAACACAAATTACTGCTGCTCAGATTAATAAATTTGAACAAAGCGGAGAGTTTGAAGAAAACAGTTTAGTTATAGAGTTGAACTTGAACAATATTATGTCCGGTGTTGAAGATAGTCTTGTTCAGCGTATTGTGTCTAATCTTACCGGTAATAATATAGTCCTTGTGCATACATCAAATCTGTTGAACAACTATGATGGGTTCGGGGATAACATCGATTTAACCAAATCTGATTTTGCCAGTGCAATTACCGATTTCTTAGCTGAACTTACTCAAAAAGTTTTGGAGCAAACACAGGCTATATTGATTACTCTGGGCGGCGAAACTTCTTACAAATGCTGCAGCGCAATTGGTGCAAATCAATTGAAGCTTGTTGATGAGGTGCTTCCGGCTATCGCCCTTAGCAAAAGTGTCAATTCAAATCAATGGATAGTTACAAAGTCAGGTAATCTTGGTGGTGTGAATACATTGATTGAAATTATAAACTATTTTACCCGCCACGAGGGCTAGGGGTAGGGGTAAATATTGTTTCTCAATGGTTGTGCATACAACTCAATTTTTGTGCTGGGGGGTAAATATTGTTTCTCAATGGTTGCGCATACAACTCAATTTTTGTGCTGGGGTAGGGATAAATGTATTTTACTAAGGCAGTAAGATTCCCTTCCCTGTTGAGGGAAGGGGTAGGGATGGGTGTTAATTTTTTCAAATAAATTATTACCCCTTTTTATTTTATAATTTTTACCATTTATAAAATATCCTTATATACATGCTATAATATTTTTATCAGAAAGGTTCAAGCAAAATGGGTGATGAAGATAAACAATTTGACGCCACCCCGCAGAAGCTGGAGCGTGCCAGAAAAGAAGGACAGGTAGTAAAGTCTAAAGATTTTTCTACGGCTGTTTCTTTACTTGTTTTATTTTCGGTAATTTTTGGATTAGCTCCTTTCATTTGGAATCAAATTGTTCAGGTTTTTACACTATTATACGAGCAAATTCCAAATGCACACCTTGATAAAATAGGGTACACATATATTATAATAATTGCAATAAAAGGTGCGGCGCTAATCATTGGGCCTATTTTATTTATTGCATGGCTTGTTGCTATTTTGGCAGATTTTATTCAAGTTGGACCTTTAGTTGCGGTTGCGCCGTTGATGCCAAAACTTGATAAATTAAATCCGACAAAGTATTTTAAAAATTTGATGTCTATTAAAACTTTGTTTGAACTTTTTAAAAATATTGTAAAGGTTATAATACTGGGTTATATTGGCTGGTCAGTTTATAAAAAACATATAGATGCCATATTGATGTTAGCGGCTGTAGATAACAATTTTGCGGTAATGATTGAATTCGGCAAAATTATTACCGAATTTATTTTCAAAGCTTGTATTGCGTTTTTGGTCATTGCCGCTGCAGATTATGGTGTAACTAAATGGAAGTTTTTAAAAGATCAAAAAATGTCTTTTAAAGAAATAAAAGATGAATATAAAAACTCTGAAGGTGATCCTCAAGTAAAAGCCCAGTTAAGACAGCGCCGTATGCAGATGCTTCAACAGGGTGCTATGGATGCTGTTCCTACGGCAGATTTTGTTGTTACTAACCCAACCCACGTTGCTTGTGCGCTTAAATATGTTGCAGAAGAAATGGATTCTCCTATGCTTATTGCAAAAGGTACAGAGTTGATTGCCAAAAAAATTATTGATATTGCAAAAGAGCATAATGTTCCTGTTATTGAAAATCCACCTGTTGCAAGAGCACTATTTAGAATGGTCGAAATAAATCATCCTATTCCGCCGGAGTTGTATAAAGCCGTTGCGGAAATTTTGATGTTTGTTTATAAAATGAAAAAGAACAGAGGTTATTAATAAAATACACCAAATATATGAACGCTAAATTTTTAACTTGTAGTATTATTGACTGGTAGTATTATGTCACAAGAAGATAAAAAAGTTTTACAAGAATATATTGATATTGTTCAAAAAGTAGCGAGGGTAGAACACCGTCGTATACCTGCGCATATGATTGAATATGAGGAGTTATTGTCAATCGGTATTATTGCGATACAGGTTATGGTGAAAAACAAAACTCCTGAACAGCTTGCAAAGTATAATGCCGCATATATAGCAACAGCTGTTCGCTGGGCTATAAGAAATGAATTAAGAATCAGATATAAATGGTATTCTATCAAGCACAAATCAGTTGATGATTATGACGATGAAGAAGTAGTAGAAGGAATGGATATGAAGCAGGCAAAAGTCCGTGAAGCCATCTATGAAACGGTTTTGTCTATTGACGGTTTGGCTGCGGATGCTTCTGATAATGATTCTCCTTTCGATTTTATCAAAGACA
>JAFUUT010000341.1 GCA_017477685.1 bacterium
AAAACACATTGGCCGCTGAAAATATAACAAACGTACTAAAAGAAATACCTAAAGGAATAATTGCACTTAAAGGGGAAGAAATATACCAGCCAAACACCCTAAAATTACTGGCTGAATTGGACAAATTAGAAACATTCCAATATGTAATCCCCGTTAACTGCTATGAAGGGATGAAGTACGCACCTTATGGATTTTTCAGAGATTTAATCACAACGGTGTTTTCATATGCAACATCGCAACAGCTCATTAGTTCTAATGATTATTCAATGTTTGGAGCAATCGGTTCTGCTGACATTGTAAAAGACTTATTGGAATTGAAAAAACAAGAAATTTTCGGCAGCACAGATGAATTACGAAACAAATATTTTGAAACTTTTGTATCTATGCTCCAAGCAATTCCGAATACGCTGATCTACATTGAAAATTTTGATAAGATTGATTCGGCATCATTGGATATACTTGAACAATTGTTTATGCATTTGGATCAACTTGACATAAGCTATATGGTTTCGTATGACAAGGATTACTCATTGCACAAAAAAATGCATTTCTTATTGTCAAGACCTGAATACACGGAAATCTCACTTATCCCGACCCCTATAAATAACATTCTGGCATCTAATGCGGAATTTTACGGCAGCTTATCTTCCGATTTCTATTTCAAACGGATTTTAAAATATGCAAAGGGCAGCACTCTGTATTTAGACCACGCAATCCAATATCTTGTAGAATCAGATGTATATGAATTAAAAGACGGAAAGATTGAAATATTGAATCCGCAAACTACGGTTATTCCGGGAGATTTTTATCAGCTGATTCAACGCCGTCTGAACCTTATGAAAGACGAACCGGAATTACTTCAATTCTTGGCAATGTGCGTATTACTATCCCCTAGAATTGATATACAAACAGCTCAATCTCTTGGCTTTGACGATTGGAATAATATAGCAGAGCAGCTTGCACAAAGAGGATATATGTATTTCTACAACGAATGCATATATTTCGCAAACTATGAAGTTCTTTATAAAGCACTGCTTAACACACTTTCAACTGAAGAATTTTCTGAAATATCTTCCAAACTTCTGCAAAGGGCATTTGTAGAAGGAATGCCAAGCCCGATTAAGGCTCTGTTATATGAACATATTGAAACTATGCACCAAGAATCGATATATGAATGGGAAAAACTCGCAAACGTCAGTCTTTCAATGGGTGACTTCGGAGCATATATAAATTGTTCAACAAATATAATAAAAACATTAGATAAATATTCCGAAGAATGGAGCCAAGAGGAATTAAACAAATATAAAAGCTCTATATATGACAACATTGCAAATAATGTATATGAATTCAATCCGGAAGAAACCCGAGAAATATTTGACAAAACACTTGAAGACCTTCACAAATCAGGAAATATCCCAAGCTTTAGCGATTTAAGCCTGAAAATGCTGCAAGGTGCAATTATACACGGGGAATTTTCGTATGCACTTAATCTTATACATAAAGTTTTGAATGTAACTAATAACGCTTCTATCAACCCGTCTGAGCATAACTTTAGTTTATCATTATTACTAATGACTATCATTCACATTAAAGTACTGTTCAATACAGGCTCATACAAAGACTGTCTGGATATAGGCTACAACGTATTAAATGTTCTTGATACTCCAAAAATTAATAGTATTAAATTTGACATAGTCACAAAAGAAGATTTTGTAAATATTATTATTGAATTTATTGCATATATGGCTATGTCCGAGATATTTACCCTTAAACATAATGTAAAAGAAATTTTGGAAGTGACAAGCAGGTTATTTGGATTTGTCCCTGCAGAGTACAGTATATTCATAGAACTGGAAAAACTTATGCACGGAGAAGACATTCTTATGAGCAATGTTGAAAAGGGCAATAACCTTTTCTCCAACTTAATATACTATATAATCAGCGCGTACACCCAGTTCAAAGATAATCCGGATTCTTTCGCAAAAGAAGTATATAAAACAAAAATTTTGGCAAAAGACACCTCAATGCAATTTTTTGAGACATTTGCCGATTTACTCATAGCATACTCTTATATGAATAAAGAATCATACCCTAAAGCTAATGCCATTGTGGAAGGAATAGCCAAAGAAGCTAAAGAAAAAGGAATGACTCAAATCGTTCTGATTGCCGGTTACCTTATGAGCTCCATAAAGATAAAAGAAGGAAGATTTGATATATCATTCAATATGATTACAAATAACAATGCTCTCTTAGAAAAAACAAATAATCACTATGAATATTTAATGTTGTTAAACAAAATTAATATGTACAGGACACTTACAGGTCTGGGAGAAGAAGAAAAAGCAAACATATGCTTAACACAAATACAACAGTTTATGTACAAATATAAAATCAATTTGAGCATATAATCTTGACATTAAACAACTTCTGAAGGAAAATTATATTATCCTTCCGTTTAAATTTTTTTGTTTCAGAAAGAGAGGTCAAATGAAGATTTTATTTGCTGCTGCAGAAGTTGC
>JAFUUT010000342.1 GCA_017477685.1 bacterium
AATTAAAACAATACAATAAAGCAATTGAGTGTTATAGCAAAGTTATTGAGCAGGAGAAGGATAATGTATTTGCATATTTGGTTCTTGGAGGAAGTTATTATCACTTGAACCAGCAAGATAAAGCTTTGTCATATATAAACAAAGCCATAGAGCTAGAACCGAATAATCCGGATTCATACTATGGACTTTATGCGATATATACAAGCCTTAATCAACTTGATAAGGCTGAAGAATATCGCAAGAAAGCCCTTGAACTTGGTTATAAAGAAAAGGAATAAATTTATGGCAGATAAAATAATAATATTTTCGGGTAAACAGTATTCCGGCAAAGATACGGCGGCAAAAATTATGCTTGATTTGATGCCCGATTTCAAACGCTGTGCGATGGGGGATATTATCAAACAAACTTATGCAGCTCAAAAAGGACTGACTTATGAACAAATTGAACAAAACAAATCCATTTACCGCGCAGATTTGATTGCTCTCGGGAATTGGGGCAGAGAGCAAAGCCCTGATTATTGGCTGTATAAGATATTGGAACAGGATGGAAATATCATTGTTACGGATGTGAGAGTTCCTCACGAGTATGAAATCTTTAAAAAAGCCGGCGCAATAGCGATAAGAATGGAAGCTTCGCGTGATGTGAGAGCGCAAAGAGGAGACCTGATCGGTGAAGATGATGTTACGGAAGTCGGGCTTGACCATATCAAAGATTGGGATTATGTGATAGATAATAATGAGGATTATGAAAATTTAAAAACTCAAGTTTTAAAAATTATTGAAAATATCAATAAAAATTTATAGTTTGGCCTATAACTTGAATTTTTTTTTGATTTATTATATATTTATTGAGTACAAATAAGCTATTAAGGTGGTGAATATATAAATGGCAGAAGTTAAAGTTGGCGAAAACGAAAGTATTGAAAGCGCTTTAAGACGTTTCAAAAAGAAAATCCAAAAAGCAGGTATTCTTTCTGAAGTTAAAAAACGCGAAAGATACGAAAAGCCAAGCGTAAAGAAAAAACACAAATCTGAAGCTGCTCGCAAAAGAAAAGTGTAAGATTTAATAAAATATAAAAAGGAGAAATCAATTATAGGTTTCTCCTTTTTTTAATGCTTAATGTTTTATTACAAAAATGTTTACATCTCTGTATGTTTATTATATATTACTATTGGTCACACTAGTCCGATAGGTTCGCCCTAGTCTCCCCCGGCAAAAATTGACGGGTTGCGTATGAAACATAAAGGATTCGTTCTGAATGTATATAACGCGCAAGAGATGGGACAGTGTTTCCCGTAGTACAATACATAAACATAAAGGAGAAAAGCGATGCCTACAGCATCTATGATTGAACTTTTGGAAGCAGGTGTGCATTTTGGCCACCAAACACAAAGATGGAACCCTAAAATGAAACCGTATATTTACGGTGCAAGAAATGGAATCTATGTAATAGATTTGAGAAAAACAACTACATTACTTGATGAAGCTTATGATTTAGTTAGAGATTACGCTGCAAAAGGAAGAAATGTTCTTTTTGTTGGTACTAAAAAACAAGCAGCCGAAGTTGTTGAAACGGAAGCTAAAAGAGCCGGTGCATACTACATCAACAGACGTTGGTTAGGTGGTATGTTAACTAACTTTGAAACTATCAGAGGCAGAGTTAACAAATTAAAAGAATTAGAAGAATTTGTTTCTAACGGATATGTTGACAAGTTACCTAAAAAAGAAGTTGCTCAAATCAACAGACAACTTTCTAAATTGTCAAAAACTTTAGGCGGTATCAAAGAAATGAGAGGTTTACCTGATTTAATCTTTGTTATCGATCAGGAAAAAGAAGATATTGCTATTGCTGAAGCTAATAAACTCGGTATTCCTGTTATTTGTTTAGCTGACACAAACGCTAATCCTGACGGTATCAACCACATTATACCGGGTAATGATGATGCTATCAGATCAATTCAGTTGATTACTTCAAAACTTGCTGATGCTGTTTTGGAAGGAAAACAGTTAAGAGAAAACAAGGCAAACGAAGTTAAGAAGATTAAAAAAATCTCAGCTGAAGATGCCGGCGTTAAAGAAGCTAAAGAAGAAGCAAAAGTTGAAGAATAAAAGTAGATAGGGTATATAAGCAGTAAAGTAGATAAGTCCGTTTCAAATTTGATATTCAGAAAAGAACTTATCTACTTACATACTTAGCTACTTATGTACTTTAAAGAAGGAGAATTATAAATGAATATTACAGCTCAAATGGTAAAAGAATTGCGTGATAAAACAGGCGCAGGTATGATGGATGCCAAAAAAGCTTTAGTTGAAGCTGATGGTGATATGGATAAAGCATCTGAAATCCTTCGTCAAAAAGGTATTGCATCTGCTGATAAGAAAATGGGCAGAATTGCAGCAGAAGGCCGTGTTGAATCTTTCGTCGATGCAAACGGCGGTGCTATGATTGAAGTCAACTGTGAAACAGACTTTGTTGCTAAGAATGATGAATTCAAAGAATTGGCAAAAGGTCTTGCAGAAAATGTTGAAGTACAAAAACCTGCAGATGTAGATGCTTTACTTGGTTTGACATGCTCACATTGCGGTAAAGTTATTGCAGATGCATTAAAAGAAAAAATTGCTTCTATCGGTGAAAAAATTACTGTAAGAAGATTTGTAAGATATGAAGGCAATGTTGCTACATACATTCACAACGGAAAAATCGGTGTTTTATTACACACAGACGTTAAAAATGATGAACTAGCAAATGATTTGTGCTTGCACATTGCTTCTTGCGCTCCTCAATTCGTTTCCAGAGATGAAATCCCTCAATCTGTTATAGATGAAGAAACAAGAATTGAAATGGGTAAAGAAGACTTGCAGAAAAAACCTGAAGCAATCAGAGGTAAAATTGTTGAAGGTCGTATTAACAAATTGATGGCTGAAAGATGTCTTCTAGACCAAGGTTTTGTTAAGGATCCTAACCAAACTGTTGCTCAACTTATTGAAGGCAAAATGAAAGTTTTGGGCTTCACAAGATATGAACTTGGCGAAGGTCTTGAAAAACGTCAAGACAACTTTGCAGAAGAAGTTATGAGCCAATTAGGTGCATAAAAAAATATATCAAATAAAAAAAGTAAAAACGGTATTACATAAAGGAATACCGTTTTTTATTTAAAACTTTTGGAATTTCTATATATCTTTACGCTTTTGAATATGTCAGCAAAATATCAGGTTTATAGATGCTTATATCTTCAAGTTTGAATTTTGTGCAATCTGCGATGTTTTTTATTTTTGCACCGTCAAAACAAGATTTGGCGCTATTATCTCCAAGAATTTTAGGTGCAACAAATTGATAAATTTTATCAGCATAAGGTAAAATGCTTCCGTTTAGTTTTCCCCCTGCTTCTACAAAAATACTCATAACCCCGAGTTCAAAAATTTTGTTTAAAACAAATTCAATATCAAGTTTGTTCTTTTTTACCGGAGTAGGGATGTAGGTGATATTTTTTTTGTGATTTTTAGGTTTTATATTTTCGTCGTGGAAAATATAGATATTCCCTTGTTTATATATATTTGAATTCAAATCTGTTTTGAGTTCTCTGTCAAGTATAATTTTCTTTTTGTGCTCCATATTAGGATTATCAGCTATAACAGTGGAAGCAGATGTTAAGATTGCATCGTATCTTCGTCTTAGTGTTTTGGTTCTTTCTCTTGCTTGGGCTGAGGTTATCCATTTGGAGTCGCCTGTGTATGTCGCGATTTTTCCGTCCGTTGTTGTTGCGGTTTTTATTACAACAAAAGCTTTTTTATCTGTTTGGTTTTTATAGAATATTTCATTAAGTTTTTTGCATTCTTTTTCCATTACAGGTCCAATAACTTCAATCCCTGCTTGTTTTAATTTCTCCAGACCTTTGCCTGCAACTAACGGATTGGGGTCTTGCATACCGTAGACAACTCTTTTTATCCCTTTTTCTATAATTATATCGGTGCAAGGCGGGGTTTTACCTTGATGTGAACACGGCTCAAGATTTACTATCAAGGTGCAATTTTGAGCATTGTCAATTTTTAACAGAGCATCTCTTTCTGCGTGATTTTCTCCGCATACTTTATGATAACCAGTTGCAAGAAGTTTACCTTTCTCATTTATTACAAGACACCCGACCATTGGATTTGGTGAAGTATGCCCCATAGCAATCTTAGCCAATTTTATGCAACGCTTCATTTCGTTAGTATACTTTTTCATAATTGTATTTTATCATATGTTATGTTAAATTAAAATAGTAGTTTTTAAGGAGGGTTTTATAATGGTAGATATCAAATACATTGGGCACAGTGCATTTCAAATTACAAATGGCGACAAGGCTGTTCTAGTTGATCCTTGGGTAGATAAAAACAAGAGCTATGACTGGAAGAAAGAGCCTATCACTGATATTTTGCTAACTCATGCGCATGGTGATCATTTGGGTAATACGGTTGATATTGCAAAAAGCAAGGATATTACCGTAACTGCAGTGGCAGAACTTGCTTCTTATCTCGCAAAAGACGGTGTAAAAACCAAATCTATAGGACTCGGTTCTTGGATTAATTATTCTTGGGGCAGAGCTGTATTTGTTCCTGCTTTCCATTCAAGTTCTTTACCTGACGGTACATATGGCGGGGTTGCAGCAGGTATAATTTTTGACATTGATGGTGTTAGAATTTATCATGCCGGTGATACTTGTTTAACAGGTGAAATGAAAACAATAAAAGAGCTTTACGCTCCTCAAGTTGCTCTTTTGCCGATTGGCGGAAATTATACAATGGATGTTGAGCATGCCGCTATGGCTGCTAAATGGTTAGGAGTAAGAACGGTTATTCCTATGCACTATGGCACATTCACTGAAATTCAAGCTGATCTTCAAAGATTTGCTCAGCTTGTTGCTTTCGGCAATACAGCATGCCAAATTGTTAATCCTGTATCAGATGAGAGCAATGCTAAAAAATAATTAGAGGTATTATGAGAGTATTATTTGTTATAGACCGAATTGAGTTGAAATATTTCGAATTTAATAAGCTCGTTACTAATTTCTGGATGATAAAATCTTTGTTAGAGAGAGGGTGCGAAGTTTTTATAACTACAATCGATATGTTGAAACTCAAATCGGCTATAGCATATACCTCTTGTTTTAAGTCTTATGTAGAAAATGATAATATTTTCTACAATAAAGATATTTTAGAAGAATTTAGGATTGAAGATTTTAATTTGGTAATGTTCAGACCTGATCCGCCTGTTGATTTGGATTATATTAATGCAACAGATATTATGGATTTTGTGGACAGGTCAAAAACATTTATTATGAACGACACCACAGCCGTTCGTAATTTTAATGAAAAATTGCACAGTGTTTATTTTAACGGTTTGATGCCTAAAAATATTGTTACTTCGTCTTTTAATGATATTTTAGAATTTCTGAATGAAAATGAAGAAATAATATTAAAACCTTTGAATCAATGCTTTG
>JAFUUT010000343.1 GCA_017477685.1 bacterium
ATATTATAAAGAGGAGTTTTTTTAATGAATACAAATGAGATTAATCTTGTTGTAGGTGCTGGGTTCTCAGGGGCTGTAATTGCGAATTTGCTGGCATCTGAACTGGGTGAAGGTGTTTTGGTTATTGATAAGAAAGATCATATTGCTGGTAATTGTTATGATTTTCGTGATAAAAACGGTATTATGATTCACAAATACGGATCGCATATTTTTCATACTAATTCTGAAAAAGTTTGGAATTTTATAAAACAATTTACGGATTTTAATACATATATGCATAAGGTTGTCGGGTATTTGGACGGTATTGAAACTCACATACCTTTCAATTTTAATACTCTTTATGATGTATTCCCCGAATCTTTTGCCCGCAGATTAGAAGAAAAATTATTGGATGTTTTTGAAATAAATACAAAAGTACCGATATTGGAGTTCCAAAAACAAGATGACGATGATTTAAAATTTTTGGCGAATTATGTATATGAAAAAATCTTTTTGCACTACACTACAAAACAATGGGGTGTTTCTCCTCAGGATGTCGATGGTGCTGTGACAGCACGTGTTCCTGTTTATTTGAGCAAAGATAACAGATATTTTCAGGACAAATATCAGGGAATTCCGTTAGAGGGTTATACAAAAGTTGTTGAAAAAATGCTTGATCATAAAAATATAACACTCAAACTCGGTACTGACTATAAAGAGTTGAAAGATAAAGAGTTCAAGCGTATTTTCTATACAGGACCGATTGATGAATTTTATGATTACAAATTCGGGCAGCTTCCGTATCGAAGTGTTAATTTTAAATTTGAAACTTATGATAAAGAATATTATCAATCAGGTGCTTGTGTAAATTATCCTTGTAATTATGATTTCACCAGAATCCATGAATACAAATATTATCTTGATGACAAATCCGATAAAACAGTTATAGCAAAAGAATATTCCGAGAATTTTGAACTTGGTAAAAATGAAAGATATTATCCGATTCCGAAAGATGAAAATACTGTTTTATATGAACAATATTTGGAAGAATCGAAAAAAGATAAGAATGTTTATTTCTTAGGTCGTTTAGGGGATTACAAATATTACAACATGGATAGTGCAATTGAAAGAGCAATTGAAGTTTTTGAGGAGGTTTGCGAATGATACTTGTTACAGGCGGAGCCGGATATATAGGAAGTCATTGTGTTTTAGCATTGTTAGAACACGGATATGACGTTTTAATATTTGATAATTTGTCTACAGGTCATATTGAAACAGTAGAAAGATTGAAAAAATACGGCAAAGTGGATTTTCAAAAAGGTGATTTGACCAATATTTCCGATATAAATTCTGTTTTTAGGAATTATTCAATTGATGCTGTTATTCATTTTGCGGCATTTTCTCAAGTTGCCGAATCGGTTAAAAATCCTCAAAAATATTACATGAATAATGTCGGCGGGACAATGAACCTGTTATCTGCAATGTTGGAATTCGGAGTTAAAAAAATTGTATTTTCATCAACTGCCGCAACTTACGGAGAACCTGTTTATATACCGATTGATGAGAAGCATCCTCAAAATCCTATAAATCCTTATGGACAATCTAAATTAATGATTGAAAAAATTATGGATGATTATGATAAGGCGTATAATTTACGCTCTGTCAGACTGAGATATTTTAATGTCGCAGGAGCAGACTCACAAGGCAGAGTCGGGGAATGGCATGAACCGGAAACTCACTTGATTCCTAATATATTAAAATCGACATTCTCCGGCGGACAGACATTTAAGATGTTTGGTACGGATTATGATACAAAAGACGGAACATGTGTAAGAGATTATATAAATATTGAGGATCTTGCCAAAGCTCATATTCTTGCTCTTGAGTATTTAAATAACGGAGGGGAAACAAACTTTTTCAACTTAGGTACAAATGAAGGTAATACAGTAAAAGAAGTTTTTGCTTCATGTGAAAAAGTTACCAATAAAAATATCCCCGTTGATGTTTGTCCCCGTCGTGAGGGAGATCCTGCAAGTTTGGTTGCAGATAACACAAAAGCAAAACATGTTTTGCAATGGCTCCCTGAAAAAAGTTTAGAATACAGTATAGATAAAGCTTTTGAATGGGAAAAAATATTAAATTCTTCAATACTGACAACTAATTCTTCCAAATAAAGGAGATTTTAATGAATGAAGGAATAAAAAATTATGCCATAGTTCTTGCGTCAGGCAGCGGCTTGCGGTTTGGGAATAAGACTCCGAAACAATTTGCAAAAATTAAAGAAAAAACAATTTTTGAACATTCGATTGAAGTTTTTGAAAAATGCGTCGGTATTGATAATATAATTGTGGTTATAAATCCTGATTATTATGATTATGCGCAAAGTATTATAAATACAAATAATTATAAAAAGGTTTGCAGACTGTTAAAGGGTGGTCAAACCCGTCAAGAAAGTTCTTTTATCGGTATAAAAGCAATCGAAGATGCGGAGGCTAATGTTCTTATCCATGATTGTGCAAGACCGTTATTGTCTGAAGAAATTATTATCAATTGCCTTAATGCTTTGGCAGTACATAATGCGGTTGCTGTTGGTATTCCTGCAACTGACACAATTTGGGAAGTTGATAATGGCGGTTTTATAAAAAGTATTCCCGATAGAAAACATTATAAATTGGCTCAAACTCCGCAATGTTTTAAATTATCTTTAATCAAAAAAGCACACGAACTTGCATCCAAAAATAAAAATTGCACAGACGATTGCAGTATGGTTGTAAATAACAAACTCGATAAAATTTATATTGTTGGCGGTGATATTAATAATATAAAGATTACTTACCCGAAAGATTTACGTTTTGCGGAAGATATTTTATCCGATAAAATATAGGTGGAACATGTATGCAAACCAAATTCCGTATATAGCCCCTACAAAAACTTCAAACGGAGTATGCCCGAGCAGTTCTTTTAGTTTCCCGCCGACTGCTCTCAAATCATGATTATAAAATTCTTCCATCATCTTATTCAGGCTTGCGGCTGTTTTACCTGCAGCTCTGCGAAGTCCTGCGGCATCATACATAATA
The DNA here is from genome assembly GCA_017477685.1 of bacterium. GTDB lineage: Bacteria > Cyanobacteriota > Vampirovibrionia > Gastranaerophilales > Gastranaerophilaceae > Zag111. The sequence continues at coordinate 3,057 of JAFUUT010000343.1, forward strand.
ATAAGGGCATAACCGAATGCTATTGCGAATTCTATAGAGTCAAATCCTTTTAAAATCCCAATAATAGTTGATAATGCCATTACTCCCGCAGAATGAGTACTTGGCATTCCGCCGGTTGTTGTAAATATTTTAAAATTTATTTTTCTTGTTTTAATTGTAAATAATATGAATTTTATAATTTGTCCCGTAAAAGCCGCTAAAATGCCGCAAGTCAGTACTTCATAACCGTTATTTGCGATAGTCTGCTTAAATGCTTCTAAAAACATTAAATCTCTGCTCCCTTTTGAATTTTCTGTATAATATCTTCAAATATTTCGGATTCTATATTTTGTTTTTCTATTATATCACGGCACTCTTTTAATGTGCAAGCGAGTTTACATTTTGCATCATCAAGTCCGTATAAAGAAACATATGTCAATTTGCCTGATTGCTTGTCTTTGCCTAATGTTTTACCCATTTGTTCAAATGTTGAGATTTCATCTAAAATATCATCCGCAATTTGAAATGCAAGACCGAATTTCTTGGCAAAATCTGTTATTGCATTTAATTTTTCCTCATTTGCGCCGGCTATTATCGCACCTGTTCTCATAGATAATTGGAATAAATCCGAAGTTTTGTGTATGTGGATAAATTCAAGAACTTCTTGTTTGTTTTGTATATTATCAAGGTTACCTTCAGACTCAATATCTGCGACTTGTCCGCCAATGACTCCTCTTGCTCCCGCATAATTGAAGTATTCATTGAGTATTTTTACAATAGTTTCCGGAGCAAGATTGTTAGAATATTTTGTAATTATTTGCGGGGCATATGTTAAAAGAGCATCACCTGCGAGTGTTGCGATTGCTTCTCCAAAAACTTTATGATTTGTGGGCTTGCCGCGTCTAAAATCATCATTATCCATACAAGGTAAATCGTCGTGTATCAATGTTTGTGCGTGTAACATCTCTATTGCACAAGCTGTCGGCAATGCATCTTCTGTTTTCCCTCCTAAAATTCTGCATATTTCAAGGCACATTACAGGTCTGAGTCTTTTACCCGGAAGTGTTACCGTGTATTTCATTGACTTGAATAAATTTTCAGGCGTTTCTATTTGAATATATTCATCCAATTTTCTATCAACAAGTTTGATATAATCATTCATTTTCATTGTTTTCAAGTTCCTTGTATATTTTCTGTTTAAGAGTATTTCTGCCGCTTTGTCTTTTCTTTTCACTGATTTTTGCAATAGATTTATTGTTGTGCAGTTTCTGATGAGTCTCTGTTTTTACTCCGTTATATTTTACTTTTTCTTTAAATTCAAAGGCTTCTTTTACAAACGACAAATAACTTTCATATCTGCTTTGCGGTATATTTTCGATATTCGCAAGGACTCCGCAGCCGGTTTCATTGATGTGCAGGCAATCAGAGTATTTGCAATTTTTATTGTATTTAGATATATCATCAAACAGGGTATCCACTTCTGCCGGAAGTATAAAATCAAATTTTACGTTACTAAATCCCGGAGTATCAATAATTCCTGTTTCATTGTCAAGAGGAACTATTTCGCAATGTCTTGTTGTATGCGTCCCTCGGTTGATTTTGTCACTGACGGATTTGGTTTTTAGGTGGACATCCGGATTTAGTGCATTAACAAGACTGGATTTTCCGACTCCGGAGTTTCCGCATAGTGCGGATGTTTTGCCTTTGAGAATATTATATAAACCTTTTATTCCATTCTTTTCCAATGCAGAGGTAAATATTGGCTTGTAGCCTATGTCCTCATAAATTGAAACAATTTTATCCTGCATTTCATTATCAAGACCTAAATCTTCCTTATTAAAGCATAAAACTATCGGGATATTATAATATTTGGCAAGTGCGATATACCTATCTAATTGATTAAAATCAAGTTCCGGCTGTTTTAGGGCTGAAACAATAACAATTTGATCGACATTTGCAACTGCAGGGCGTCTGATAAAGCTTTTGCGGGGGAGTATATTTGAAATGACATCATTTTCAAATTCAACAAAATCACCTGTTACAACAGATGTTTTTTGTTTTTTTAAAATTTCTCTTATTTTGCACTGAAAGATATTTCCGTCTATATCTTTGACGTAAAACAAATCAGAAAATATTTTGAATATCTGTCCTTTCATACAAGGTCAGTTTACTAAAAAGATGCAATAATTTCAAATTATTTAAATTGGTAGCTTCTGGTATTCTCGTTTAATTTTTTGCTGATTTGAACCATTTCAGCTTTAGTCAAATACTTAGAGAATTGGGTAAATTCTTCCATAATGTCCCAAGATGAATAAGTGCCTTTTTTAACCTTTTTAATCCAGTCATTGACTTCTTTTGTTAGCATACATTTAACTCCTATATATTATAAATTTTTAATTAAAGGCATTTAAATTCTTTTATAATTTTAGAATTATATAAACATTAATGTCAACATACTAAAGAATTAATAATTAGTTATAACTTTATTTCACTTTTGGTTCATGATAGAATTTCAATATGGAAAGAAAACCCGTAGTAGCAATAGTTGGAAGACCAAATGTCGGTAAATCGACATTTGTTAATCGTCTTGTGGGTTCAAGAAATTCTATAGTTGATGATGCTCCCGGAGTAACCAGGGACAGAATATATTTTGATGTTGAATGGCAAAATAAAGGTTTCACCGTAATAGATACCGGCGGAATTATCCCGGGAGATGAGGATGATATTATGGTGTCTATATTTTCGCAGGCTCAATTAGCTTGTGAAGAAGCTGACAAAATAATATTTCTCGTTGACGGAAAGGACGGTTTAAATCCTATCGACAATGATATTGCAAATATTTTAAGACGCAGCGGCAAACCTGTTTTTGTTGCGGTAAATAAGTGTGATAATCCTGAATCTTTAATGATGATTAATGATTTTTATTCATTGTCTTTAGGAGAACCTGTTGCAATTTCTGCTCTGCACGGCTCAGGCGGTGTTGGGGATCTTTTGGATATTATTACTGAAGATTTTGAAGAGATTGAAGATGAAAAAAAAGATGAAAAAATAAGAATTGCAATTGTCGGAAGACCAAATGCCGGAAAATCGTCCATTGTAAATGCTCTTTTGGATACAAAACGTGTAATAGTATCCGATGTTTCAGGTACTACAAGAGATAGTATTGACAGCCATATAAAGTATAACGATGTTGATTATACTATTGTTGATACTGCGGGAATCAGAAAAAAATCGAAAGTTGATTATGGTGTTGAAAAGTTTGCGGTAGATAGGGCTATACGTTCCATAAGAGATTGTGATGTTGCATTGCTTGTTATAGACGGAAGCAGCGAATTGGCAGAACAAGATAAAAAGATTTCGTCTATCATTACAGAATCCGGTAAAGGAATAATTGTTGCTATAAATAAATGGGATTTAATCGAAGATAAAAAAGCAAATACCATCAACCAATATTCAAAAAAATTGGAAACTATCATTCCGTTTTTGAGTTATGCTCCAAAGATATTTATCAGTGCTGTTACAAAACAGCGTTTGACGCAAATATTTGATGAAGGTTTGAAAATCTATAATGAATCTAAAAAACGAATTTCGACAGGACTTTTAAATAAAGTTATAAATGAAGCATATGCTCTTAATCCGCCGACAAGTTTTAAAGGAAAAAGATTAAAAATATATTATACAACTCAAGTCGGGGTTCAGCCTCCGTCATTTGTGTTTTTTGTTAATAGTGAAGAACTAATGAAAGATAATTACAAAAGGTATCTTGAAAACAAGTTGAGAGAAGCTTTTGGGTTTTATGGCACTCCAATCCGTTTGACTGTGCGTGAACGCAAGGATAAAAAATAATCAGTTTTCGTAATTTTTGAGAGTATTTTTTATCATTTCCTGCATTTGTATTCTCAGAAATTTCGGACTTATAATTTCACAGTTAAAAGAATACCTCATAAGCCTTGCCAGAAGAATATCAAAAGGCTCGTTTTTACACACAATTGTTTGCTCTCCGTTTGCATCGTATCCTTGAGAATATTCGTTTTCTTTCAGCTTGTAAGTTTTTGCGAGTCTGTTTTTTAACTTGTAAACGACAGTAGTTGTCAATTCTTTGTTTGCTGATTTTGATGGAAATTCTTTTAATTCCAATATATTAGACAATGGTATAACATATTGTTCGTTTTTTACAATGTCAGAAACGGAGAGTGAAACATTTTTTGAAGTATATAATACTTCTTTTGCTTCACCGCTGCACTCAAACTTGCTGTTATTTTTAATATATATAAGGTTTATGTGGGTATGGTTTTTACACAAGTCTTCAGCTTTTTCTATTTGCTGTTTTAAATCAGAATAATAAAATGAAAAATCATAATTTGTTTTCAATTGGCTGAGTTTGGATTTTTCTTGATTATTCATCCTCAACATTAAGGATTTGATAAAAGATCTAATGTCTTTTTGGGTAGTTTTGTCCGGAAATTTGTCTTTTGCTTTGTCTAATATATGAATAGATTTAATATCATCTTTGGAAAAATTCATCAAGTACAAGTTATTTTGAATTCTGTATTTATTATTTTCTTTTCTGATTTTTATTCCAAAAACTCTTAATGCGTTCATATTTTTATTAAGAATAACTTGGATATTGTTGGACGATTTTTCTTCAATTTCATCTTTGAAAATCTCAACAACATCTTTGTAGTATGCTCTGTCTTCGTATAGAAGGGTGAGTAACTTAAATATTTTTATACATCCGATATTTATTTTTTCATTTTTAGGATTAGTCAATATATCCCTCTTTCATTTTGTTTAGAGTATCGATAATTTCTTGTTGGTATTCCTTTGGAGATATAACTTTGCATTTGCTTGCGTGATACAAAATTCTTTGGGTAATATCAAATTTGTTTTTTGAAGTAATATCAATAACATATTTTTCTTTTGTTTGTTCAATAATTTTTTCGGATTGTAGAGGTTCAAATACTGTATTATCTGTTTTATAAAGTTCGTAGCGAACACTGTATATCGGAGTTTCCAGTGTTGGGGAATTCAGATTTACACTTACGATTTTAATAATCTTTGAGACTAAAAATCCGGAGTAGTTTTTGTATTCCGAATTGATACCGCTGATATACAGTTTTCCGTTATTTATATATAATTTGTCCGCAAGTATAGTAATATTCTTTTGACCCGAATTAGGTGAATTGTACAAGACGGTTATTTCGGTTTTATTCTTTGCATATTTAATAAGTTCATTTATAATTTCCTGATTTGCATTGTTTATAGGAGAAGCATATAAAATTTTATTTTTAATTTCTTCATCAGAGATATATTGAGCAAATCTGATTATAAATTTTTGTAGTATTAAATAATCTTCCAAATCAATGTAATGTGAAATGGCTTTGTATATTTTTAAAATACTTTCGGCTTGTTCTTTGTTAATTTTTAATTTAA